>CAZWXC010000411.1:0-3385 GCA_964637935.1 uncultured Flavobacteriales bacterium
CTTTCAAAAGAATTGCGCGATTTAGAGATGAACCACTTGGTGAAGCGTACGGTACACAACACCTTTCCGGCAACGGTAGAATACGAGCTAACCGAGTATGGAAAAAGCCTGCGACCTGTAATTGATGCACTAAGAAATTGGGGCTTGAAGCACAGAGAAAAAGTGGTAGAAGAGTTTGCCAAGAATTGATGTTTAAGACAAACGGAACAGCTTCGACCAGTGCGTGCCGCTTTGCGTCACGCCCAGCATGACCTAACCGAGCAGCTAAATAAATGAACAGAACAAGCGGTTTTTGCGTTTTACAAACCTTGACCATCGAATGAAAAATCAAATGCTGATTTCTTCTCTGAAACCCAAATTGATCTCACTGGTCTTTGCCCTTTTTGCAACCGCAATTGGCGCACAAACCACCAATACAATACAACCCATAAAAACGGAAATGATGAACGAGCAGAAGATGAAAATTGAAATATGGAGTGATGTAATGTGTCCGTTTTGCTATATCGGCAAAAGGCATTTGGAGCAAGCTTTAGCTCAATTTGATGATAGCAATCGCGTAGAAATAGTTTGGAAAAGCTACCAACTAAATCCAGATTTGCCACTTAAGATAGAAAACAAGGAAAGTGCATATGAATACCTTGCCAAGGCTAAAGGAATAAGCTACGAGCAGTCGGTGCAAATGCATGACAACGTAGTGAAAATGGCCGCAAAAGTTGGATTGAACTACCAATTTGATAAGGCTGTGGTTGCCAACTCGTTTTACGCACATCAATTGGCGCAATACGCCAAAGAAAAAGGGCTTGGAGTTGAAATAGAAGAGTTGTTATTCAAAGCTTATTTCACAGAAGGTAAAGACATTAGCGACAAGGCTACACTGGTTTTGCTTGGCGCTGAACTTGGGTTTACCGAAGCCGAAGTAGAGCAAGCTCTAAGCGATGAAAAATACGCTACAATGGTTAGAAAAGACATTGCCGAAGCGCAGCAAATTGGAGTTCGTGGCGTTCCGTTTTTTGTGTTTGACCGGAAATATGCTGTTTCGGGAGCACAACCTACCGAGCAATTTCTTGGCGCTTTGCAGCAATCGGTAAGCGAATGGAAAACAGCCAACAACATCAACGGTATACAAATCAAAGAAGGCGATGGCCCAGCGTGCACGCCCGAAGGTGTTTGTGAATAAACGAAGTGACCTATCACTATTTTACGCATCACCAATTGACTGCTTGAGTGAAGGACAAAGCGCTTGATTGCCCTTTTATTCGAGCAGAAAGAAATCCTCTTCATTCGAAGTCAACAATTGCTTGAGTTCCTTTTATTGAAAAAAATCTCCCTTTCTACCCAACATTTAGTCTCCGCTTTCCCGTCCTTTTACATATCGCTCATGTATATGTGAAATCGTTACGCTCTTTTAAATATTTTTTTAGAGTCACGCATTTCTAACCAAACTTCAATAATGACGCGGCATAGCGCGCGTTTAGAACAAGTAATTAATTGTAAATAATTGATTTTTAAAGAAATAACCAAAAGGATTTAACACAACCCATAAAAGGAGATCTTTAACTTACCCTCCATTTTTAGAGCATACGAACCTCATTTAAACCAAACAAAAATGAAGACACATCTATCTCAAAAACTCAAAGACCGTTTAAAAATGTACTCATTGGCTGCAGGGGCTTTTATAGCTGGCACAGATAAAACTGATGCAGCAATTGTATACACAGACATAAATCCAAACTTCGCTGGCGCGGTTGGCTCAGAATATTTTCTGGATTTGAACAATGATAACATTGATGATTTCAGAATCTACCATGATAGTTCATACAACCTCTTTCTTGAACCGCTGACAGGGTCAAACTCTGCTCTGGGTTCTGGCAGCGGCAACTTCGCCTATCCTTATGCATTAAGTTCTAGCGCCCCGATCAGTGCTTCAGCAGCAGGATCTTGGTTTAACAATGGATATTCGACTGGATACATGTCGTTAAATTATGGCTCTTACGGCACGTTCGGAAATTTTATTGGTGTAACAGATAAATACATTGGGCTTCGATTTAAAGTTGGAACCAATACCTACTACGGTTGGGTTAGACTGGATGTGAACAGTAATGGTAGTGTGTGGGCCGTGAAAGACTACGCTTACGAAGATGTAGCTGGAGCCAGTATTTTGGCTGGCGCAATGCCAAGCGGCCCTAGTCTACCATCATCACCTGCAACTTTGGTAACGGCCGCAGATGCAGCAAATAATAGCAATGGTACTGACCTAGCTGTAGGTTTTGCGGCTGCTGCCGATGAAACTCTTTTAAATGAATATCGCCTTATGGTGGTGAAAGATGCTAACTCAAGCTCTTTTGATTTGGCCGCAGCGCAGGCAGTAGCTTCGGGCGATTACACCTCCGTAACTCCGACAGGAGCAACAGCTTACGCACCTGCTTTGCTTGCCACATCCACTGACGTTGATGGCGATTTGATTGCCAATGGCGAACCGTACACTGTGTTTGTCTTATCAATTGCTGATGGCGTAAACGCCACTACAGACACGCTGAGCACTCCTTCTGCCGTTGTTACATTACAAATTCCAGCTTCGGCTGCTACCAACATAGTTGCCACAGATATTGACGATCAGAGCAATGGCGCTGATTTAGGAATTGCATTTGATGCTGCGGCAAACGAATTGGCCGTTGGCGAATACCGAGTAATGGTAGTGAAAGACGTCAATGTTAGTTCGTTTGATTTAACGGCTGCACAAGCTGTAAATGCAAGCAACTTCACCACAGTGAACCCAACAGGAGGAACTTCCTATCCTTCACCATTGGCATCAAATGCAACCGATGTAGACGGAGACCAAATCACCAATGGACAGGCTTATTCTGTGTTTGTAATGACCCTTGCCGATGGAGTAAATGCGCTGAACGATACCTTAAGTTCAGCATCAAACAGCATCACATTGCAGATTCCGCCTTCTGCCGCAGCAAACCTTGTAGCGAGTGATGTTGACGATCAAAACGATGGCACCGACTTAGAACTTACGTTTGACGCTGCCGCGAATGAACTTGCCGTAGGCGAATACAGAATGCTTGCTGTAAAAGCAGCAAACGCCAGTTCTTTTGACTTGGCCGCAGCACAAGCTGTGCCTGCAGGAAACTACAAAGCTGTTTCGCCTTCAGACTCTACAAACTACACCGAAACATTTGCTGGAAGCAATGATATAAACGGAGATGCCATTTCGGTGGGCGAAACCTACACGTTATTCGTGCTTTCAATGGCCGATGGAGTGAATGCTTTATCAGATACACTTTCAAACGCATCAAACGATGTTACCCTGAATATTCAAGTAAACGCGGTAGCAAATGTTGCTGGTGCTGACGTAACGGATAATGTTGATGCAAGCGAC
>CAZWXC010000412.1:0-3384 GCA_964637935.1 uncultured Flavobacteriales bacterium
CATTGCTGGAATTGCGGGCGTGGTGGCTGGCGCACTCTCAATGGCTGCGGGCGAATACGTTTCAGTAAGTTCTCAATCAGATATAGAAACTGCAGACCTAAAGCGCGAAAAGCAAGAGCTGATTGACACGCCCGAAGCTGAGTTGAAAGAATTGGCCCGGATCTATCAAGACCGAGGTCTCGATCATAATTTAGCGCTGCAAGTAGCCGAACAACTTACCGCACACAATGCGCTAGAGGCGCATGCAAGAGACGAACTTGGAATCAATGAGATAACCCAAGCAAAACCACTTCAAGCTGCTTTTGCATCAGGACTGGCTTTCATTTTTGGTGGCATCATGCCTGTGATCGCATCTTACTTTGCTCCGCTTGAGCAAATGGTTTATCTACAGTATGCTTTTGCACTTATTTTCTTAATTACACTCGGAACGGTAGCCGCCAAAACCGGTGGTTCGCATGTTGGCAAAGCCATTTTACGAATCAGCTTTTGGGGCACCGTAGCCATGGGCGTTACTGCACTGATTGGATATCTTTTTGGTGTGAGTGTGGGTTAGATTTCTAAATGAAAAATTAGGAGGCAATTTTTCAAAGACTCACATCATTGATGCGAAGGTTTTGCTGCGAAATCGCTCAAATGAACTTTTTCTCTCCCAACGCAACGCTCAAACCATTAATAGCTCACATAAAAAAGCCTTGATATAATTCTGTCTCAGTCAAGATTTACATAGGGTTAAGATTCATCATCATGCGGAGGCTCAGTAAATGGAGTAATCGGATGATTAATTCTTATTAGCTATCTCTAGAGGCTTTTTTCTTCGCTTTCTTTTTTGGTGCGAAATCAAGGCCATAGCCCGCATTTAAAGTTAGGTAGGTGTTTGGCCCTAAAAGCCCAGAAACATTCATTGTAGGCCTTGATCCAAATTCGAAACCAGCGCTAAGGCCATGACCATCAAACGGAAAAAAACTGCAGCCCATTCTCCAACCCCATTTTTTGTCTTCGATGCTTTTCAAATACCACCCGTTTCGGTAATTTATAAAAGGTGCGGTGCCATCGCCAATAGGATACCAATACCTTTTGTCTCCATCTGGACACAGCAGCACATCAAAGAAAAAATCGAATTTACCTTGAATATGACCTCCCATTCCAAAGTGATAAACATTCATTTTGAGAAGCGTAAAAAGGCCATAAATACCATTGTAACCCTGACCAAAACCCACTTGATATGTTGAATCAATGGTATCGTTGAGAAAGTAGTAGTTTTTATTGTCTTCATGCTCCCAAGTTCGAGAGGTTCCAGCCTTAAATTTTGACCAACCCGTACGCAACACAAATGCGCTTTCGTCTGACTTAAACAAATGATATTGTAAGCCAATTTCGTGGTGTTTTGCTTTGTAAGGGAAATGCCAAATTTTATCGATAATGTCATATGCCTCGGTATCTAAAAATGCTCTATCTGCATTGAAAGCAACTGAACCTAATTTAAAGTGATATAGTCTAGCTCTGATGGAGCCACTCATGTGTGAATTTGCGTTCCAAGCATCTGCATAAAGAGGGTCAAGCGCCAAACCTATTCTGGTTTCATCAAATTGGCTAAACGCCTGCCCACTTATGCCAGCAAAAAAGACCAGTATTAAAAGAATGCTTTTCATTTCTTATTTGTTAAGGGTTAGTACGCTGTAGTTTAATGTATTGGTTAGCACCAATTCTTTCCTTTTAATAGACTCTATGATAAAAATCTCTACGAATCCTTCTTCATAGTAATCAAGCAACAAGGTGGTGTCTTCATTAATGATTTCAACACGTGAATCTATCGTGTATTCAAACGGAACTAGGTTTTCGTTTGTGTCTGGTTTATGACCATACACCTTGCCTGGACAATTCCATGAACCATCTACGCATTTACCAATTTCTATCGTTCTTTCTTTATCTATTAGTTCCTGTATTTCGCCCTCTGAATTTCTTATTTCGGTAATAACCCACTTACCGTCAATGTCTTTCGAAATTTTAGTTTCTTCCCTAACACAGGATGAGAGCGCAAGTGTAATTAGCGCAAGAATGGTTGAATGAGCTTTCATATTTGATTATGGTTTGGGTGTTTTAGCGTCAATCAATGGATTCTAAAAAAGTGAAGACCGATTCTGTGTTTTCAGTTTTTAAAACGAACTCCGTATACTTCTTTTTCAGTCTGAAATGCTCCTCATATCCATCTTCGTATATGAATGTGATGGAGTCATTGCCGTGGTGGATGTAATACTCAAATATGTTTGAACCATCCCAAGCAATCAGGCCATCGTCTGTAAATTTCATCTCATCATAAATCCAGCCTTCGCCCGCATAGTTTGACCTTGAGCCGCCTTGATAAATTTCCAATTTGATGCTTTTATCTGATAGGTCAACCGCGTTGCCATTCAAGGTTTTTGACTCTAGGCTGTATTTACCTTCTCGCAATCTTTTTGTGTTATCGTCATATTTAGCGCATGCCACCATGGCCAGCGCTATCAACAGAAATGCTAAGTTTTTCATTGTAATAACTATTCGGTCCGTTCAAATTTTAAGACAAAGTGGTCGGTTATGGTTTTTGCTTCTAGCACCAATTTATTGTTAGTCAATTTTGTGATCTCAGAAGTGGCTCCACCAATGGATAAGAATAGCTTCTTATCTTCTCTTGAAACTTTATATGAATAGTCTTCCGTGGTAGTAAAGCCATTGAATGTGCTCACAATCTGAGCTTCGTGAAAACCCTCCTCTGATTCATAAGCCTGAGTGTTTTCGTGATAGGTGGTTATCTGAACTAGGTTAGATAAATCATCACTCGCGCCATTATATGTTTTCTCGGTGAGCAGCCACGAGCCAACTAGTTTATTCTCAGTTCTGTTTGAAGCAGATTGATCAACTAAACATGATGACATGCTTAGTACAATCATCAACAAAAGGCAAATCTTTTTCATGGTTAATTCGATGTTTTTACGCTTACATGTCCATTCCTAAGCTCCATTGTGGAGCCATCATCTGCAAAGAGTGTGCACTCAAAATCCCAACTCAAAAATCCAGGAGTAACGGGTGTGCCGTTGTAAAACCTCAGCCAGCCTAGACCAGTAGCAAATGCTGTGTATCCCCAATCCTGCTTCGATTTATACACTTTGTCTTGAGCATCTGTGGCTTCGATGTATCGAGCACTTACAAGGTTGCCATCTAGGTTTCTGAACTCGCCAATCCGGTTGTTGTAAGTCTCAATGCCGCCATCATCAATGAACTTGAAGGTTAAGGTTTTGATGTTACTATTGATTGCATTGTTAGGAAACTCAAACGTGACACTATCAAAGTAATGCGAACCGCTTTCACAGCAACCTGGTGTGCTCGACCCAACTCTTGTTTCAATGACTG
>CAZWXC010000413.1:0-3380 GCA_964637935.1 uncultured Flavobacteriales bacterium
GCTGATATAGAGGCATTTAAACCAGAAGTTATTGTGCATTGTGGTGCTTTAACTTGGGTTGATTATTGTGAAGATCATGTAGAAGAGAGTTTTCAAAAAACAGTACAAAGCACCATAAACGCTGCGGTTCTTGCTGAAAAATTTGGGGCGAAATTGGTTTACTTGAGCACAGATTATGTGTTTGACGGCAACAAAGGCTACTACCACGAAACAGACAAAGTGAATCCTTTGAGTATTTATGGAAAACATAAACTAGAAGCTGAAGAACACATTAAAAAGCATTTGACTGATTATCTCATTTGCAGGATTACCAATGTGTATGGAGACGAAATAAGAGGGAAAAATTTCATCGCTCGATTGGTAGAAAACATGCAAAAAGGTGATTCAATGGAAATGAATCTGCCAATAGACCAATACGCAACGCCAGTAAACGCAGCAGACGTAGCACGCGCTATCAGTGCACTAATAGGAGCAAATCAAAAAGGAATTTTTCACTTTGCAAGCACCGATTACCTAAACAGAGTGCAATTAGCAGAACGTGTTGCACAGTATTTTGGCCACGATTTGGTTCAAATAAATTATATCAGCACTGCCGAAATGAACCAACCTGCGGCTCGACCGTTAAATGGTGGCTTTTGTGCAGCTAAATTCAACAACATGTTTCCACACTTTAAGTGGACCAATGTGGACGATTACTTGGCTACAAAGCGGAAAAACTAAAACTAACTAACGATTTTGCATTCTTTATAACAGCTTCCACATTTCGGACGTAAATATTTAGAAATTTGAACCCCAAGAAATCTGACAGAAGTAGAAACTCCTTATACTAAATGACTGAAACAAAAGAAATGATCAGAGTACCTTACGGAATGACGGTGCACGGTCAAGAGGAAATAGATGCTGTAGTAAACGTGCTTCAAACAAGCACCCAAATGGGCACTAACGTTCGCCAAATGGAAGAACGCATTGCAGCCTCATTTGACAAACCGCATGGTTTGATGCTAAACAGCGGTTCTTCAGCAAATTATCTTGCGGTAGAATTAATGAATTTACCCGAAGGCAGCGAAGTAATTACCACTGCCCTAACCTTTAGCACTACAGTTGCTCCTCTTGTTCGCAACAAATTGATTCCTGCATTTGTGGATGTAGAAGAAGGCACCTATAATATTGATGCGGAAAAAGTGGAAGAAATGATCACGCCAAACACAAAGGCGATGATGATTCCAAACTTGATCGGTAACCTTCCTGATTGGGAAAAACTGAGTGCTATTGCTAAAAAGCACAATCTTTTTGTGATTGAAGATTCTGCCGATACGCTTGGCGGAACTATCAATGGCAAAAGCTCAGGCAGTTGGTCAGACATGAGTATTACTAGCTTTTATGGTTCGCATGTTATCAACTGCGCAGGAAATGGCGGTATGCTTACGATGCGTGATCCAAAACATTTTGAACGCGGAAAATTGTTGCGTTCTTGGGGTCGTTCTTCTTCCCTATTTAATGATTCAGAAGCTATTGAAAACCGTTTTAACGTAGAAGTTGACGGTATTCCTTACGATTCAAAATTCATATTCGCTGAGCCAGGTTACAATCTTGAGCCATCAGAAATGGGCGCGGCATTTGGTTTGGTTCAGTTGAGCAAACTTGATCACAACATCTCTGAACGCGAGAAAAATTTCGCAGAAATGACCGAATTTTTCAAGCAATATGAAGAATACTTCGTGCTTCCAAAGCAATTGCCAAACAGCCGCACAGGTTGGTTAGCTCTTGCTCTAACTATTCGCGACAGCGCGCCATTTAAGCGTCCTGAAATGCAAATTTTCTTAGAAAAAAGAAACATTCAAACACGCACTGTTTTCACCGGAAACATACTTCGTCAACCTGGGTTTAAAAATGTGGTTCGCAAAGAAGCTGCAAATGGATATCCAGAAGCAGATAAAGTAATGCGTGGCGGAATGTTGCTAGCTTGTCACCACGGTCTTACTCAAGAAATGAAAGATCATGTGAAAGAACAAGTAACTGCATTCATGAAGACGAAAATGTAAACTTTCATAAATAATAATCGAAGCCCCAACCAAACTGTTGTTTGCGTTGGGGCTTTTTTGTTAGTTTGACCGCGAATGGTAAAAAAGTGGATTCTCAGAATATTAGGCAGCATCACTGCCTTGGTGTTAATAGCTGGCGTGGTGTTTTATGTATTGATCATTTTCGGTGCTTTTGGGCCTATGCCTTCTAAGCATTCGTTGGAACGAATTACGCAACAAACAGCTTCGCTGGTAAAAGACAGTGAAGGCCACATCATTGGGAAATACTTCGTGCAAAACCGCACAAACATTGACATTGATTCGCTTCCTGATTATATCAAGCAAACACTTGTAGCTACCGAAGATGAACGCTTTTACGATCACTCTGGCGTTGATTACAGAAGCATGGGGCGCGTGTTTTTAAAAACCATTTTATTTCAAAAAGATGGCGGTGGCGGCAGCACCATTACTCAGCAATTGGCAAAGAACCTTTTTGGTCGTCAATCATTTGGCAAACTGACTATTCCCGTAAACAAAACCAAAGAAATCATTTTAGCTAAGCGCCTTGAAGACGTTTATGAGAAAGATAAAATCATCGAGATTTACTTAAACCTTGTGCCTTTTGGCGAAAATGTGTTCGGGATAGAATCAGCTGCTCAGCGCTATTTTAACAAACATGCCAAAAACCTGAAACTTGAAGAAGCCGCGGTGCTTATTGGCATGCTTAAAGCCAACACAACTTATAACCCAAGACTAAATCCTGAAAAATCAAAAGCTAGGCGTAATGTGGTTTTTGGTCAGCTTTTACGAAACAAATTCATTGATCAGACTGAATATGAAGCATTGCTTTTAAAGCCGCTTACCATCGATTATGCCAACAAAGAAACCATCGGCATTGCCGACTATTTCTTGAATCAAGTAAAAGCAGAAGCCAACTTTATCCTTAAAAAACACAAACGCTTTCACATTGGTGAACTGAACCTAGAAACAGATGGTTTGGTGATAGAAACCACGCTCGATCGTCAATTGCAGCAACTTGCAATTAATGGCATGGAAAAGCATTTGAAACAAATGCAAAAACTGCTTACCAAGCAATATAAATCAGGTAAAAGCAAGCAAAAAGTCTTGGCGATGGCCAAAGCCTTTTTACAAGAAAATAGTGACCCAAACAGAATCTCTAACAAGACAAAATACACCGCCTTCGACTGGGATAAAATCAAGCTGAAAGAAGGAACGGTGCTCGATAGTTTGATCTACCATTTCACTAAACTGCACGCTGGAATTTTAGCAATAGATCCACATTCAGGTGCCATAAAAACCTATGTTGGCGGCATCGATTTTCGCACGCAGCCTTTTGAT
>CAZWXC010000414.1:0-3376 GCA_964637935.1 uncultured Flavobacteriales bacterium
CATCCCCGATCCTACTGATGCAAAAAGAACAATATCACCTGCCGCAACACTATGATCTTTTAATTCGCCATGGCGAACACGGTCAAACAAAGTTGGAACGGTAGCTACAGAGCTATTACCCAACTCATGCACACTCATCGGCATTATACCTTCTGGCACTTCATTATGACCGTATAGTTTGTAAAGTCTCTTAATCACTCCTTGATCAAGCTTTTCGTTTGCCTGATGGATAAAAATCTTCTTCACTTCTTCTAGAGAAACGCCTGCTCTATCTAAGCATTCTTTCATGGCTAAAGGCACATTGGTAAGTGCATATTCATAAACTTTACGGCCTTTCATCTTTATATATCTCACTCTTGGATCAGCTTCTGGGAAATTTGATTTTCCCAAAAACAAATAATAGGCTTCGTCTACCGTATGCGTCATAGCTGCTGTGCTAAGAATGCCAGAGTCGCCTTCTGTTTCGTCATATTCTAGCACACATGCACCAGCGCCATCAGCAAAAATCATGCTGTCGCGATCATATACATCTATTACACGAGAAAGGGTTTCGCTACCAATTACTAAGGTCTTTTTTGATTGACCACTTTTTAAGAACGCATCAGATTGAATCACGCCTTGCACCCATCCTGGGCAACCAAATAGAATATCATAGGCAACACAGTAAGGATTTTTTATCCCTAAACGCTGTTTTACACGAGAGGCCAATGCTGGCAATACATCTGTTTGAATTGTGTGTTTTCTTACATCACCAAAATTGTGCGCAAAAATGATTTGGTCAATGGTTTCAGGATCTACCCCCGAATCATCAATAGCTCTTTGAGCCGCAAAAAAGCCAATATCAGAGGAGTGTAAATCTTCGGTAATATACCTGCGCTCAGCAATGCCGGTTATGTTTTGAAATTTCTCTGTGATAACAGAAGAGGGCTGATCAATTTTTTCGTGTTCTTCGGTAAAAAAAGCTTGCCCATGGAAATCACTATTCTTTTGAATGACTTCTGGAATATAGCTTCCTGTACCCGTGATTATGGTTCTTTTCATGTAAAATAATTATGGAAAGTGCGGTCAATAATAGGGCTATCCATCCACCTAAGAAGCAATTCTTTTAAGATTTTAGGTGATAATTGAATTAAATTCAATTATTCTCTGAAAAATTTAAAAGGTTTTCAATCTTCTCCTAGTCTATCCTTCACATAAGTGATTTTTGTTTTTCCATGTGGTTTTGAACGACCGTTTTCATCCAAATTCACAAAAACCATCCTATCAATTTTCAGAATTTGTTGTCGCGTAAGCTTGTTTCGGACCTCGCAGGCCAAGGTAATACTCGACTTTCCGAATTCAGTTGCCACAATTCCCATCTCGATGATATCTCCCTGAACTGGTGCAGAAATGAAGTTGATTTCAGATATCAGTTTAGTCACTACTTTATGATTTTCGAGCTGAATAATGGCATAGATCACAGCTTCTTCATCAATCCATTTCAGTAAGCTACCGCCAAACAAAGTGTTATTAGGATTTAAATCTTCGGGCTTGACCCATTTTCTTGTATGAAACCTCATTCTTTTCAATTTTGACTAAAACAACTTAAAAAGAATGGAATAATTACAATACCAAACATGAATCTATGTTTCTCTGAAAGAATTATAATTTTCTCATGGTTATCCTAATGAATTCATAGGCGATTTACTTAATCTTCACACCCTACCTTAAAACTTTACACAGAAGCGACAATGGGCCGAAAGGCTTTTTATATTTTTCGCTCAAAATCTAAAGCATCTCGTGAATTACATCGAATTATCTATCGTAGTTAAAAACAAAGTTTTCACTGAAATCCTAGAGGCTGAATTAGCTGAACTCGATTTTGAAAGCTTTGTCAACGAAAACTGCACATTAAAGGCTTATTCAACCATTAATAAATTTAATGACTCGGAATCAAGACTCATTTTAGATCAATATGCAGATGAAATAGAAAGCATAGGTACGCGAGAAATTGCGCATCAAAACTGGAACTCCGTTTGGGAATCAAACTATCAACCGGTAATGCTTGATCAAGAATTATTCATTGGCGCCCCTTTTCACGAGGTTGATAGAACTGCCGCTTATAGCATTATTTTGGAACCAAACATGAGTTTTGGCACAGGCCACCACCCTACTACCGAAATGATGCTAAGAGCCATGTTTGACATGGACTTAAATAATAAATCGGTACTTGATTTTGGCTGTGGTAGCGCAATATTGAGCATTTATGCCGCCCTAAAATATGCATACGGAATTGGCATTGAAATAGACGCACACGCAGCTGAAGCAGCACGGGCAAATTTAACGGTGAACAAAACCAAGAATTTCAGCATCGTTACAGGTGGCGCAGAAACAATTTCTTCTGACCTTTATGACCTGATTGCAGCTAACATCAATAGAAATGTGATTGAAGAGTGTTTGAGCACATTCGTGAAATGCTCTAAAAATGGCACTCGCCTTTTTTGCTCTGGATTTTTACAACATGATACTGAAGACCTCTCATCCATGCTCACTCAAGCGAATTATCGCATTGACAAAGTGAATCAAATTGGAGAATGGGCAATGATCGAAACAACATACTTAGGATGAAAAAATCACTACTACTCATTTGCCTCATTATTGGCTCTGTTTCTTTGTTTGCGCAAAGCTTTAGGGAGTTTTCGAGCCAAGAAGCTTTTTTGACTGAATTACAAGATCAACTAGTTGAAAAAACCGTTGGTGACGCCAAGAAAGACAATAAGAAAATGCTCGACAAGTTTGAAGAAATGTGGGTTGAGCTGAACTCATTTTCAGCTGGCCAAAAAGAGCAAATCTATAGAAGCTGCAACCAGCAAATGAAAGCAAAGCTGAAGGTAGTTCCTGAGATTAGAGATTATATTGAAACAGTAATTGCTATTGTTGAATCAGGTCAGAACGAAGATGTTTTTGCTGAATGGCATCGCACAGTTGATGCAGTAATTGAACTCCGATCTGCCCGTAAAGACTTTGTTAAATACATGGCTTTTAGTAAAGGCCTTTACACTGACAGCATCATTTTTTCATCTCCCGCTGTGGAATGGCGAGCACAAAACGGGACCTTCCGTTTTGAACTTGAAGATGGCGAGCCGCGCTTGATTTTACCTAATCTCTGGCTCGAATGCCGAGCAAAAGGCTCAAATGCTATCATTAAAACAACCAGCGGTGTTTTTTATCCATTAGATGAAAAATGGGTAGGAAAAAACGGTGTAGTTACATGGGAACGAGCTGGTTTAGACCCGAATAAAGTATATGCAATAATCAACGATTACGAAGTCAACATGAAATATTCTGACTATAGCGCAGATTCAGTGACTTTTTACAACACCGATTATTTTGAATA
>CAZWXC010000415.1:0-3368 GCA_964637935.1 uncultured Flavobacteriales bacterium
TTCAGTGTCGAAAACACGTTTCAATCCATTGTACTTGATTTTGTAACCGGCAGCTTTGGCAGCGATGAGGTGTTGATCAACGATTCTGTGGCTTTCGGCTTGACAGAGAATTATCCGTTCGATTTATTAGATATTACGGATTTTGACTTGAATCTAAAAATAGATAATGGCATTGGTGCTGATTTGGGGTTGAAGGTGAATTCTATTCAGTCTTATAGCGCCAAAACCGCTTCATTGGTTAGTTTAAATCATGCCATTATTGGAAATAATATCAGTTTGAACAGGGCAGTGCAATTGTATCAAAACGATGAGGTAAAGCATCAGCAAAAGCAGCTTCAATTCAACGCAGCCAATTCTAACTTAGATCAACTGATCGAAATTGCTCCTTCAGATTTTGTGTTTGATTTAGGGGTGAATTTGAATCCTTACGGGAATATTTCTTTAGGGAATGATTTTGCGTTTTATGAGCACAAGCTTTCTATGATTGCTAGCGCTGATGTGCCGTTGAGCTTTGCTCTAGGTCGTTTGCATTTAAAAGATACTGTGGCTTACAAACTTGATCTTGACAGTGACACCACTATAACTAATCGCATTAATTCAGGTTTTTTAAAACTTCAATTTGAAAATGGATATCCGCTCGAAGCGCAAACTCAGGTTTACGTTTTAGATAGTAATAATGTCATCATTGATAGTCTGTTTTCTACTCCGAGCGTCATATCAGGTGCACCTCAAGTTGCACAAAATGCTGCTGATGCTTTTGCTATTTCATACACCGAAGTAGAGCTCAATCAAGTGAAAATAGATCGATTGAATACGGGTAAGAACTTTTTGATTGATATGTTTTTAAGTACCACCAATCAGCAAATGATTCGCATAAGCAATTCGAATAGAATCAATTACAAAATTGCTATTGAATGCAATGCCACGTTGCCATGAGAATAGTTGCTAGCATAATCATAGTAGTGCTTTTTGTATCCACTTCTTTCGCACAAAGAATGGATGCAAATGGATGGTCGAGCGAGCAAAATTCGTTTGTTCAAGCCTATGGCTTTTTCAGCGCGAGTTCTTCGGATTTTAGTTCTAAATTTTTGCGCCAAGCGTTTTTGGGCGATGAAATATCATCTGCACAAATAGCGGATCAATATGCTTTGCTCAATAGCAAAATCAACTCGTTTGGTGCAGACTATGAAAGTGCTTTAAGACTAAAATTGGGTTTGTTGAACAGCGGATCTTTTCTCTTTAAAATTTCAGACTTTGCGCATGCTGATGCATCTTTAGACAAAAAATTGTTTGGGCTAGCATTTAAAGGAAACGCTCCTTACGCTGGCGATAGTGTGTTTTTTAAACCATCGCAATTCAATTATTACAAATACCAACAATTGGGCATTGGTTATGAATTTGAATTGAATGAAGACACTCGGCTTTTCGCAATGATTTCGGCCATCAATGCCCAAAGTGCAACAAGTGCAGCTCTATTTAGAGGTGGTCTGTACACATCTAGTTTTGGCGATACGCTGTATACTGATGCATATGCTTCGGGCTTTTTTACCAATAATGACAAAAGAAGCAATGGCGGAGGCGCAGCATTAAGTTTTGGTATAAATGCAAACCTATTGATTGGTAATTCAGACTGGTTGGTAAACATGGCTTTCGAAAACATTGGGCTAGTTCAATACAGCAATACCACTCAATTTTCAGTGGATACAGCCGTGACTTATGTTGGTTTCGAAGTCAATGATTTTAGTCAAAATGTTGGGGCTGATATTCGCACGCAGGTAGAAGATAGTTTGCTTTCTGGTTTTGATGAAGTAAGCTCAAAAACTTGGAACAATGCAGGTTTGCCAGGCTATGCACAGTTTAGCATGCAACGTCAGGTTGAAAGCGGTTTGGCTGTTGCTTTTGGAGGCACATACCGTTGGCAAAGCAGTTTCAAAACCTATGCTTGGCTTAGTGGTGGCTATCAGTTTGAAAACGGATTGAGCCTGATGGGCGAAGCAGGTTATGGAGGCTACACTTCATTTCAGTTTGGAGCATCGGCAATGTTGGCATTAGACCAACTTCAAATTCAAGCTAGAGTAGCAAACATCGAGCGACTTGCAACCTCAAACAAAAACCTTGGTTTAACCGCTTTTTTAGGCATTCAATACCAATTTGAGCTATGAGATATTTAATGATGTTAGCGTTGAGCTTGGCTGTGTTTGTTGGGGTAGGGCAGGATACGACTTTCCTATATACTATAGGAAGTTCTGCGGATGAATATGCATTGAAAGTTAAGCCAATTCAAGATGATTTTTTGATTCTAGCCAATTCTGGGGATTCAGTTTTTGAAGCTAATTCTAACGCAGTTGTTGTTCGGGTAGATATTAATGGCAACGTTCTTAATTCGATTATGGTTGGATCTGCTGGTACAGATGTGGCTTTGGATTTTGAAGTGTTGTCAAACGGAAGTTTTGTCGTTGTAGGTTTTGCTAATCAATCCAGTGCTGAATATAAAAGTTTCATCATTGGATTTGATTCGAATGGGAATAAGCTTTTTGAAAATTATTCTAATGAAGTTGACTTATTTAAGTTGGAGCACGTGTTCAATTGGGATGAAAAAGTATACGTTTCGGGTTCCAGTTTTTATGAAAATTCGAATATTTCATTGATTCAAATAAATTCAAGTAATGGAGAAATAATTGATGAAATTTTGCTTGACAGTACAAGTGATTATGAGATAGCATCCATTTATCAAACTCGAGATACAGGGTTGTTGATTGCAGGTAGTAAAATTATGTCAAATGATTCAACCGATGCATTTTTAATGAAGCTGAACAAACTGGGAGAAGTTCTTTGGGAGACAACTTTCAGTTCTCCTGCAAATGATGCTTTCTTGGATGTGGCTGAGCTTAGTGATAGCAATATAATTGCAGTCGGATATGCCGCTGGTTTTGGTGAATTTGGTGATGAAGATATATTGCTTTATAAGGTTGATCAATTTGGTGACTCTCTGAAACAAGATATTCGAGGCTATAACATAAGCGGCAACAATAAGTCGGACAGGGCTAATTGTGTTGCTGTAAATGGTGGCGATTCAATATTAGTTTCGGGCTACAGCGAGACTTATTCATACGGAATGAAAGACTTATTTCTTTCGATGAATAATTTTAATGTTGGCGATTTGCCTGGTTCTACCACGGCAGGTACTTTAGAAAATGACTTTGCAATAGACATTCTTCCATATAGAAAAGGTATGGTTGGAGTTGGAACAATTGAAAATCAAACTTTGGGCGGTAGTGATATCTTATTTTTCGTTCGAGAACGTTTCTCAAATTTTGGCGGCACTCATATATCATTGGTTGAAAAGGAGTTGACTTATGATGCTATAG
>CAZWXC010000416.1:0-3360 GCA_964637935.1 uncultured Flavobacteriales bacterium
TTTCAGGTCAATGGCTCAGAGTGAATTCTAGGATTTGTGAAATTCTAGGATACACCAAAGAAGAGCTTTACAAAATTGATTTTCAGCAATTAACTTACGAAAAAGACCTCAACATAGACCTAGAGCTTTTAAATGATGTTATCGCAGGTAAAATCAATAATTATAGTATCGAAAAAAGGTATTTACATAAAACCGGGAAAATTATTTGGGCTAAATTAGCCGTTTCTATGGTTAGAAATGACGAAGGAATTCCAATCCACTTCGTATCGCAAATTCAAGATATTACTAAATCCAAACAAGCCCAATTACAACTTGAAGCCACTATAAATAGACTTCAGGGAATTCTTGATGCTAGCACACAAGTAGGCATTATCGAAACGAATAAAGAAGGTGTAATTCTATCGTATAATAAAGGAGCAATCAACTTATTAGGTTTTCAACCAGATGAAGTCATCAATACCTTTCAACTATCTGATTTTCATCAATTGAGTGAATTAGAAGAACATTCTTCATCGATCGAAAAAGAAGGAATAACAAACATAAGTCCAGCAAAAGATTTATTCAGCGTAGCTCAAACACTTGGTTTCGAAACCAAAGAATGGAACTACAATAAGAAGGATGGTAGTGTGTTGCCAGTACAACTAACAATTACCGCTATAAAAAATGTAAAGAAACAAATCACTGGATATTTAGCTATTGTAGCAGATATTTCGAATATGAAAGCAGCTGAAAATGAAATAAAAAGCCTTTTAAAAGTAACACAGGATCAAAACAAAAGACTATTAAATTTTGCGCATATTGTATCGCACAATTTAAGATCACACACCAGTAACCTTAGTATGCTTCTGAACCTGTCATCATTACCAAGTAAAATATCAGATTCGAATAAAATATTTTCGTTTCTTGAAAAGGCTTCAAATAATTTATCAGCCACAGTTGAGCACCTAAATGAAATTGTAGTGATCAACACAAATACCAGCGAAAATTTAGTTTACAAACCTGTAAAGCCCTTCGTTACAGATGCATTAGCAACCTTTAAAGGAGAAATTCTCAAGCAAGATGCTAAGGTAACTATCAATATTGAAGAAAGCTTAGCCGTAATGTGCTTACCTGCCTATTTGGAAAGTTCCTTATTAAACTTAATTTCGAATGCTCTTAAATATCGTTCTGAGAAAAACAAACCGGAAATTTTAATCAAAGCTGAAAAATATGAACACTGGGTTTTGATTTCTGTTAAGGATAATGGAATTGGGATAGATTTGTCTAAACATGGAGCTAAAATTTTTGGTATGTATAAAACCTTTCATAGCAATAAAGATGCACGCGGAATAGGACTTTTCATTACCAAAAACCAGATAGAAGCCATGGGTGGAAAGATTGATGTGGAAAGTGAGTTAAATAAAGGAACAACATTTAAAATTTGGTTAAAACATGACGAAATTTGACCTAGTTTGTATTATCGATGATGACCCCATTATTGTGTTTGGTACAAAAAAACTCATGGAATTAGCCAATTTCTGCGGCAATTTCATGGTGTTTGAAAATGGAAAATTAGCGCTAGAAGGACTGAAACCATTAATTCAAAACCAGGACCTTCTACCCGAGATTATATTGCTGGATATAAACATGCCCGTTATGGATGGATGGGAATTTTTAGAAGAAATAACCAAAATTGAACCACTCAAAACAATCACCATTTATATGGTTAGTTCCTCTATTGATCCAGCGGACATTAAGCGTGCCGAATCTTATTCGATTGTAGACAAATACATCGTGAAACCGATTAACTTAGAGGGTATTAAAAAAATGATGTCGGATACTTGATGGGCTTTGGTCTATTCTCCCAAATTTAGAATCATACCTTTGCGACAAGATTAACACATCAAAAACAACTAGTCATGTCTGATTTTCAATTCTTATCATCCTACTCCCTTAAGCAAGGAATCTTTTACCTAACGCTTGCCATTTAAGGCACGAGGTAAAAGAGACAAAGGATGCATTGGATTGATATCTCAATATTTATTGTTTACATGCTCGCCATGCTTGGTGTTGGCATGTTTTTCTATCGTCAAAACAAAACCAAAGACGACTACTATGTTGGCGGCCGAAATATCGGCAGTTGGCACATCGGGCTTTCGGTTGTGGCTACAGATGTTGGTGGCGGTTTCAGCATTGGACTTGGCGGACTCGGTTTTACCATAGGCTTGAGCGGAAGTTGGATGCTCTTTACTGGATTGCTTGGCGCATGGCTAGCTTCGGTGTTTTTAATTCCAAAAGTGTTTGCACTTGGTAAAAAAATCAACCTATTTACTTTTCCTCAAGTTTTCGAGCACTTTTACGATAAGCGAGTGGCATTTATTGCCGCAATCATCTCGGCCATTGGCTACTTAGGATTTACCGCCTCGCAAATGTTGGCTGGTGCAAAACTCGCTTCGAGCACTTTTACAGATCTTAACCTGAGTCATGCACTTATTGTAATGGGAATAATTGCGGTGGTTTACACCGTTTTGGGTGGCCTTAAAGCCGTTATTTACACCGATACTATTCAGTGGATCATTCTCCTTTCAGGATTGATATTCATCGGTTTACCGTTAGGTTATTCGAGTATTGGCGGTTGGGAAGGAATTCAAAACACACTTGAACCTGAGCTACTCACATTGACCAACGTTACTTGGCAAAACCTGGTAAACTGGTCCATTACCATCATTCCTATTTGGTTTATCGGTATGACACTTTACCAAAGAATTTATGCCAGTCGTGATGAAAAACAAGCGAAAAAAGCTTGGTATATAGCCGGAGCTTTCGAATGGCCTGTTATGGCTTTTATGGGCGTAACCCTAGGCCTTTTTTCTAGAATTGCAGCCGATCAGGGCATGTTTGCAGCAAGCGGATTCGACACCATTTCGAGCATTGATCCTGAGCTTGGATTACCGATGCTGTTAAAAACCATTTTGCCAATTGGCCTCACCGGATTAATGATGAGTGCCTATTTCAGTGCGATATTGAGTACCGCTGATAGTTGTTTAATGGCTTGTTCGGGCAACATTGTAAGCGATTTGCTCGGCAAGTTTATTCCGCTCGACACAAAGAAGGAACTGAAAATAAGCCAGCTAATTACGCTCATTATTGGCGCGTTGGCCATTGTAATTGCATTGTTTATGCAAAACGTGCTCGAACTCATGCTCTACTCCTACGCATTTATGGTTTCGGGCTTGTTTGTGCCCTTGCTTGCCGCATTGTTTAGCAAACAACCCAACACCATGGCGGCATTATTGAGCATGTGCATTGGCGGCAGCACAACGCTTGCACTCACATTTTCGGGTATTGAGCTTCCGCTAAAATTAGATCCGATCGCTTTTG
>CAZWXC010000417.1:0-3357 GCA_964637935.1 uncultured Flavobacteriales bacterium
GATTTCAGTAAGGGCTTGACGGTGACCGTTTTTCTTACGGTATCCTTTTCGTCTTTTCTTTTTGAAAACGATGACTTTATCACCTTTAAGGTGACTTAAGACTTTTGCTCCTACTTGAGCTCCGTCTATAGCTGGGGCGCCTAGAGTAATTGTATCACCATCACCAATCAAAAGGACATTGTCGAAAGATATTTTCTTTCCTTCTTCTGTGGTTAAACGGTGAACAAACACTTTCTGGTCTTTTTCAACTTTGAATTGTTGCCCTGCTATCTCTACAATTGCGTACATAGCTTGTTTTATTATTTACTTAAATAAGGGGCGCAAAAGTAATTCTTTTTGAGTTATCAACAAACATTGTTTGCAGTGTTCATTGTTTTTATCTCGAATTTATTTCAGATTGCTGATATACAGTGCTTCTCAAGGCTTAGATCTGTGTGAAATAAACCAACATTGGCGTTAAAAAAGCCAGCAGCAAAGCTGCAAATGAGGGTATGTTTTCTTTGAGTGAAGCTTTCAAGATAAAGACAATGCCGCCAAATAGAAACAAGAAAGCAGCGATAAAACTTCCCGTAAGGGCAAAGAACATAAACGGGACATAATCTTGCGTGGCATGCACTTGATTCAGTGTTTCGCTGGCATTAGCAGAAGGCATTAAAATCAAACAAACAATTTCGAAAATCAATAGTATGATGCCTGTATAAAATAGTGGGTGTTTGAAATTCATAGCTCGAATGTAGTGCTTCTTTTTATCGGAACAAACGGTTTACTAGCCTTCCTGGGGCGCTGGAATTGATTAGGAAAATTCCAACAAGAATCAACGCCATGAAAGACACTTGGGTCATGGTAACTCGCTCGCCATCAACAAACCCCCAACCTAAAGCCACAATAGGTATTAGATATGTTACGGTAGTTGCGAAAACGGCCGTGGTTTCTTTGATCAATCGGTTAAACATGATCACAGCTATGGCGGTTCCTACTATCGCTAATAGCGACAAATAAAACACACCTAACCAGCTTTCGGTGTTGGTGCTGAGTGTGTTTAAAAAGTTGGTTCCCACTAACAAATAAAGGAAAAGCGGTGGCCCGACCATTAAGAAGGACAACGAAGTAATGTGCGTGGGTTTTACATCGTGTAGTTTCGATTTTATCACATTTACGCCAATGCCATAGCATCCAGCTGCAATGATGATTAGCAATGAATATTTTCCAGCATCGCTAAATTGGGTCAAGTTTTCGAAACCAATCACACCCAAAGCACCGATAAGCGCCACAATTACTCCTATAATTTGCCAACGCATGGCCGCCATGCCAAAAAACAGAATACCGATTAATAAGGTGAATAGCGATGTGAGTGAATTGAGCATTCCGCTGAGCGAGCTGCTAATTTGGGTTTGACCCAAAGCAAACAAAAAGGCGGGAATGGCGTTTCCGAAAAGACCAGCCAAGAACAGCGGTAACACTTTTCCTTTAAAAGAGCTCAAATTGCGAAGCGCAATGGGCAACAACACTAGCATGGCAACTGAAATGCGAAAAGCTGCGACTTCTGTTGGGCTAAAGTAAATGAGGCCGCGTTTCATTAAAATGAAAGAGCTGCCCCAGGTTAGTGCCAATAAGATCAAGGTGATCCATTGCACAGCTTTGTTTGTGAAATCTATTTTCATTGGAAATTGGCGGCAAATGTAAACTTTGCAAACCCCTTGGCATTTAAATAATAGTTGATTGAATGAAGATTTATACCAAAAAAGGAGACACAGGTAATACAGGCATTTTAGGCGGCACACGCTTACCTAAGCACCATATCAGAATTGAGAGTTATGGTACGCTTGATGAACTAAACTCACATGTAGGCTTATTGCGTGATCAACCCGGAGTGGAACCATATAAAGCAGAATTGATAAAGATTCAAGAAGAGCTCTTTACGATTGGTTCTCAACTGGCTAGCGACCCTGTCAAAAACAAAATGGAGCTGCCAATGATTGATGCATCTGACATAGAATATTTGGAACAGCGCATGGATGCAATGGAAGAAAACTTGCCAGAAATGCGCTTTTTTGTGTTGCCAGGTGGCCATGTGTCAGTGTCTCAAGCGCACATCTGCCGATGTGTGTGCCGCAGGGCAGAGCGTTTGTGCGTTGCGCTCAAAGAAAACGAGCCGGTTAATGATCTGATTCTTCAATATTTAAATAGGCTCTCTGACTACTTTTTCGTGTTATCTAGACAACTTACAGTCGATCTAAACATTGAAGAGATACCTTGGAAACCTAGAGGTTGAATTTAAGCTACTGATTTACAGAAAGATAAAGGGTTAAAAAAAGGTCTTGCATCTTAGTTTCTAAACTATATTTTTGCGGCTTTCTGAGACCCTGTCAAAAAAGGAGGAAAACATGTATTGGACATTAGAATTAGCATCATACCTAGAAGACGCACCTTGGCCTGCAACCAAAGATGAATTAATCGATTTTGCAATGCGCACGGGAGCACCGCTTGAGGTGGTTGAAAACCTTCAGGCACTGGAAGACGAAGGCGATAACTACGAGACAATCGAAGATATCTGGCCGGATTATCCTACCAAAGAAGATTTTTTCTTCAACGAAGACGAGTATTAACAATATTAAAACCCCGAGTTAGGGGTTTTTTTATGCCCTATTTTTTACAATAAATCACCATTCATTCTCCTTAACTTTGGCGCCTTTTGGTTTAAGGGTGGCAAATTGGCAGCCTGCGCGTTTTGGCAAGGCTGTTGACTATAGGGCATCCATCTAATTGATGAATTCATGATTGATATAATAAACAACCTTTTGGGTAAGTTTTTTGGCACCAAGAGTGACAAAGACATAAAAGAACTTACTCCAATTGTAGATGAAATTAACAAGCACTTTGCTTCATACGCTTCTATTAGCAATGATTCGCTCAGAGCTAAAACGGCAACCTTCAAAAAGAGATTGAAGGACGCAACTAAATCAGTTCAGTCGGAAATAGATTCGCTAAAGGCAAAAATTGATGATGATAAAATTGATCTTGCTGAAAAGGAAGATTTATATGAGCAAGTAGACAAGCTTGAAAAAACCTTGCTCGAGCAATTAGAAGAAGAGCTAAAAGCTATTTTGCCAGAAGCTTTTGCCGTAGTAAAAGAAACTGCGCGCAGGTATAAAGAGAACAAAGAGCTTGAGGTTACTGCGAACGATTTTGATAAGAAATTGGCAGAAACCCGCAATCACATAAGAATAGTGGGCGACAAAGCTTTTTGGGCAAATGCTTGGGAAGCTGCCGGAACCATGTTTACATGGGACATGGTGCACTATGATGTGCACCTGACCACCTATCAACTGCACATCATAGTGCACCATGTCCCATGTA
>CAZWXC010000418.1:0-3354 GCA_964637935.1 uncultured Flavobacteriales bacterium
GCTTTGGTGATGCACGATATGCGCTGCCCAAAAAATGTTGATTTCGTGACTCAATCGGTGAAACCAATAGGCGATGAAATCAAACATCAAAAGGCCAATTAACCAAGTGAAAAGGTTTGATGGAATTTGAAATGGCGCCCAATTGAGATAAATGTATTCTGACGCCATTAAGAAAAGCACCGCGTAAAACAAGTCAAACGAGCGCTCCATCACTCCGCAATACACGTTTACCAATGAGTCGGCAAGTGTGTAAATTCTAATGTTTCTCTTGTAAGAAACTATGGCTTCGTAGGTAACAATGCTTATGAAAGCTATTCCAATTAAGGAGATTAAAACTATAAATCCAGTCATGTTAGTTATTCTCTATCGTCAATAATCGCTTGCTCTTTTTATAATTGAGAAGCGCAAGTTTTCGAGTTCCAAAAATCATCAAAATCATCAATACACAGACCAAAACATGGCTAATGTCATGATAATTAAACCAACGATTGACGCTGATCTGATTATTGTAGACATATCCAGGAACTAGTCCATAAGCGATGCTGATAACAATCAATAAACTCCCTTTGTTTCTGGTCTTGATGAAATTAAAAAGTTGAATGGGCAATACAATGCCTGAAAGCGCTAGTGCACTGCCTATTTGTGGTATTTTAAAAGAGCTGGTTGCCGGTATTAATATCAAACTGACAAACACGGCATATTGCAGATAAATCAAAGCCTTGAAGATTTTTGATTTTGATGCTGAGATAAACGCGCTAATTTCTATCAGCGAACCTTGTGCTAAAAACAATTGTCCACTTAAGCTGCAAAGCCAGCCAATCATTTTCCATTTTGGGCTTATATATGCCTGAAAACCATGACCCAACCAAGCTGCGGAAGTCATGCCAATGGCAAAAAATAAAAAGTAATTGCGGTAATAAATCCAAGTATCTGAACCTTGGTTTTTGTTTTGGTGGTAATACCAAACGGCAATCCAACAAGTGATGCCAACCATGAAATCTGTGAGCGAGGTTACGGGTTCTCTAAACTCGAAAGAACCTATAAAAACCGTTGGGTTAAGAATGGAGTCTGTATTCATGAAATCGCGGCAAATTTAAGCTAATCCTCATTTTGCAGACTCGCTAAATCGATCATTCCTACTTTTAATGATAATGTGCCCTACCTTGAAAAAGGCATTTTGAAATACTACATCTTTGAGCTTTAAAAGTTTGAAAAGATGTGCGGACGCTATGTTACGGTTACTAAAGTGAAAGAAGTAGAAAAACGATTTGGCGTTACTGCTTCAGAACCCGAATTATTGCAACAAACCAGCAACCTAGGCCCAGGACAATTAGCTCCAGTGATCACAAACGAAAACCCGAGCGAACTTCAATTTTTCAAATTTGGATACACACCATTTTGGGCTAAAAAGCAGATGTATATCATTAACGCTAGGAGCGAAGGAGATCAAAATCCAACAGACGATGCCAGGTACGCGGGTGCAAAAGGCATTATTGCAAAACCCATGTTTCGTCATTCAATTCGCAGCAAAAGATGCTTGGTGATTGCAGATGCATTTTTGGAAGGACCAAAAGAAGAAAAGCTGAGCAAACCGTTTTTGGTTTACATGAAAAATGGCGCTAAACCCTTTGCATTTGCTGGAGTTTGGGACGAATGGACCGATCAAAACAGTGGTGAAATCGTGAAAAGCTTTGCTATAATAACCACTCCACCAAACGAGTTGATGCTGAAATTAGGTCATCACCGTTGTCCTGCTATTTTACATCCTGAAGAAGAGCGACTTTGGCTAGATTCTGATTTGCCTTTGAGTGATATCACGTCACTTTTGCGGCCATTTCCTGCGGACGAAATGAACGCCTATCCTATTTCTTCAGAGATTAAGAATCCCAGAAATAACGGACTTCATTTGCTCAAGCCTATTGGCGAACGATTGACTCCAGAATATGAATACGAGTTGTTTTCTGAAATTAAACTAGAAGGCATGGGCGCCACGCCATCAAGGCAGCGCAGGCTGTTTGAAGACGAATAAATCAAGTCGTTTTGCTGACTAAAACTAAGATTGAATTTTCTGAAAGTTCAAGGTTTATGTTCTCATTTTTGAAATGAACAAAATCTCGCTCAATCAAGCGCTTAACATTGACTTTTGCCTTTCCTTTTAGCACAAATAAAACATGTTCCTGCTTAGTTTCAACGGCCAGCGATTCAAGTTTATTGATCACCGAAACCTGATATGTGTTTGTTTCGAAACTCAGCTTTTCATTTGAATTCTGGAATGAAATTTCTTTTTGAAATCCGTCAGAAATCAGAGAAATAGATTCATTGTTATATCCTAGAACCAAGGATTGATTTTCTAAATCAAATTGAAAAAGTTGAAGGTCATTTTCAGTCGACTCAAAACCGTTCTCAAGAAAACGATGTGGTTCAAAAACCTTGATCCATTTGGGTAAAAAATGGTTTTTGATGGCTTTCAAACCATAGTTTCCGTGTCGCACATGGCTCGATGCTTCTGGCAGTTGCACCGCATTTGCGATGGGTTTAACAGCTGCCATAACTCCGCTTTGACTAAACACAACTCCGAATGCTGTAAGCGAGGAGTAAGCTATGAATGACCTTCTTTTCATTACCCAAAGTTTTCTACTAATTCGCCCAGCTTACCTGCTTGATAATCGCGAATAGCTTCCATTATTTCTTTTTGAGAATTCATTACAAAAGGGCCGTAGCTCACAATGGGCTCATTGATTGGTTCACCTGATAATACAATGGCTCGTGTAGCAGTTTTGCTTTCAAAATCGATGGTGTTTCCATCATTATTGAAAATGACCATCTGCTTATCGCTCACCTCCTGGCCGTTAATTTGTGCATTGCCATCAAGCACATAAATCAAACAATTGAAGTTTGAAGGAACGTGCAATGTTTTCTTTCCGCCTGCTGCAGCTTCTATTCGCATTGTTAGCATGGGCGAAGTACTTGTGATAGGACCTTTCACGTTTTCAGATTCGCCAGAAACAACTGCAACTTGAATCTTTTTATCATCAGAAACTATTACCGGAGTTTGCTCTTTGGTGAGCGGCTGATAATGGTAAGGATTCATCTTGCTTGCCGAAGGCGAGTTCACCCAAAACTGGATCAACTCAAAATCGCCACCTTCGGCAGCGAGTTCTTTGTTTGGTCGTTCGCTGTGCACAATACCGCGGCCGCTGTTCATCCATTGCGTGCCACCTTCGTAAATCACTCCGCTTATTCCGCTAGAATCTTGATGATGAACGCCACCTTTAAAAATGAACGTAACAGGCGAAAAGCCTCTGTGCGGATGCGGTCCAACTCCCAATTCTGAAGGGTGTTGACCACCTTTTA
>CAZWXC010000419.1:0-3352 GCA_964637935.1 uncultured Flavobacteriales bacterium
AGTTGGTTCTAAAAATACCACCATTGAATTGCGTCAAAATCCTGATGGATCCATACTAAAGATTATCCGTGCGGATTAATTTCATTGTCATATTATGTTTATGGTTTTCATGGGCGATTGCACAAACTGACTCCATTAAATTAAAGGCTGTTGAGATATCCGAAAATGCGCACCAATCTTTACAGGGGAGTTTTGCTTTAGCGTTTGATTCGCTTTCGCAAATGCCAATTCAGGCCATTTCACTTTCGTCAATATTGCAAAATAGTAGTGGCGTTTTTATGAAAGATTATGGCCCGGGGCAGCTTTCTACACCAACTTTTAGAGGTGGAGACGCTAACCAAACCACCGTGCTCTACAATGGAGCCAAGATAAATTCACCAACTTTGGGAAGTATGGATTTTACGCTTATCCCAGCATCACAATTCAAAAGCCTTGAACTCATTAGCAGCGCAAGTGCAAATGCATTAACTAACGGTGGAATAGGTGGTGGGGTGCTTTTGAAGAGTGAGGTAAGTCTCACTGATAATTTCCTTTCAGCCTCGCTAGGTCTAGGTAGCTTCAAAAACCAAACATTTAATTTCAATGTGAATCGCGTTTTTTCATTGAAGAAGGTTAAAGCAGCGGTATTCTTTTCATCCAATCGAATTTCATCTCAAAACACCTTCGATTATCTAGATATTTATGATCAGCCTTTCAAAAGAAAAATAAGGTTTCATAATGAGTTTAATGCAGCAAATGATCAGTTTAATGCAGCCATTCTAATTAAGTCGAAAACCTTGATTAGAATAAATACTTGGTTCACAAATGCAAGCAGAAATATTCCAAAACCAATCAATCTCGAAGAAACATTCACGCAATACCAAAACGATATTTCTCAAAGAGCTCAAGTTTCTATAAATCATGCAATAGATGTTCAGCATTCAGTGTATTTCATGTTGTTTTTTGATCATACCATTAATCAATACGCAGATTCATTGGCAGGTATTGACAATAGCAATACGTTTAACAATGGTCAGTTTCAAGGACATTGGAATTGGCAACTAAAAAATTCAGATTTCTCTCTGAGCAATCAAGTTTTCTCAAGCTATACGGAGGCCACTTCAGCAAATTTTAGCGGAGTTAAAACTCAACTTAATCTCGGTTCGATGCACAAATTGAGCTATCAAAAGGCTTCATGGAATATTGATGCCGGCACCAGAACAATGTTTCAAGAAGGTCAATCTCAGCTATTGCCTTTTTTAAGTTCTCAATTGACTATTTCGAAAGATAGAGGATTGGTCGGTATAGCTTCTATTTCTCGATCAGCCAGATTTCCAACACTTAACGAACTTTATTGGCAACCCGGAGGAAACATCCTTCTCAATCCAGAAGTAGGCAATACAATAGAATTCGGTTTTAGAAAGCTGAAAAAGGAAACAAAATGGAGTGCTGAAGTGATGGCGTATGCAAGTGTGATCAATAACAGAATAAGGTGGTTACCAAACGGAAGTACTTTTAGTCCAATCAACATAGCTCAATCTAGAAATCTTGGTGTTGATGCAAAATTCAATCTAGAATTGCTTAGACAGAAAAATGTAAAACTCGATTTTACAGAAGTAATTAGTTTGATTGATGCTCAAGGAAGAATCACTTCGGAAGTTAAGTATGAAACATTGTCCTTTATCCCGAGCGTTAAGAATGCGAGTTCACTTGTTTTAAAGTTAAAACAGCTCAACTTATTAGTAACTCACACTTTTACAGGAAAGCGATTTATCACCAATGATAGAAGTGCTTATATGCCTTATTTTCAATTGATAGATTGCTTTGGATCTTTTAGTTATAAAGCCTTCAATTTATCTTTTGGAATCCAGAATTTAACGAATGTTAATTATCAAAATTTGCCTTGGCGACCAATGCCAGGCCGCTCATACCAAGTTCAATGCTCTATAAACCTGTGAGGAAATTCATCTACATATTATTGGTCCTTTCTTCATGCTTTTCTTGTCAAAATGATGGAGCATATTTTGGTCCAGTTTACACTGAAATCGACACTGTTGGAAATGTAAACTTTGAAAAATCTATAATCATAGGATGCGAAGGGAACTTTCAATATTCTAACGCAAGTCTGAGTATCATAGATTTGGATAGGGGTGAGGTTAAAAATAATCTTTACCGAAATGCAAATGATCGCTCCATTGGCGATGTGCTGCAAAGTATTCAAATGCAAGGCGATAGTCTTTTTGTGGTAATGAATAATTCTGGAAGTGTCAAGATTTTGAACTCAAAAACGTTTGAAGAGATTGACTCATTTGACGGATTTGTCTCACCAAGACAAATTCAATTTGTTGGCCAGAATGAGTTTTACGTGACTGATTTGTATTCGAATAAATTGATCCGATTTAATTATCGAACAAAACAAATAGTTTCTGAAATTGAAACAGAAGGTTGGCAAGAAGAAATGATCTTATCTGATGATAAACTGTTCATCTCTAATATTGAAAAGGAACGTATTGATGTTTTAAATCTGAGTTCAAACAAGATTGTTGATAGTCTTATGCTTTCTTTCAAACCGACTTTTATTCGAAGGCTGAGTAAATCCGAGTTTATTACAGCTGGCTTGGATATAAATGAACAAGCATTTCTTGCAAAGATTTCGATGGTGAGCTATAGTGTAGATGAATATAAAATGTCAACATCCTTAGTAGGAATTGACGTTTACAACGGGGAAATATACTGGTGTAATGCTAAGTCTATTCTCAAAGTTGACGCAGAAAACAGCATTAGTGTGAAGGTGCAAGACTTCAGTATTACAACACCTTACAGTTTTAAGATTCATCCAAATGAAGGGTATTGTGTGATTACTGATGCAACTGATTATATCTCAAACGGTTCGGTGTTAGTATATAGGCTCGGTGGTCAGAAAATTGGCAAATTCGAAGTTGGAATTATACCACAAGCCTCATGTTTTACGTTTTGAACAAAACAGCGTGTTCAAAAAACTCGACATTTTGTTGAAACAAACGTCTTATTTGTAAATTCGCTAATTACAATTAAACGCAATGGGCAGAATATTCCAGATTTCTATAATCGCTATTTCAATACTTTATATTTCTTCTTGTAAACCAGTAGTGGAGCCACCAGAAGTAATTATTGTACCCGATCCAGAGCCAACTCAGCATTACATTGATCAGTTTTATTATGCCCAGTTTACATGGGGTAAGTCGACAGATACAATAACAATGCAAGAGCCACTTGACACTTCCATTGTGGATACAACTAGATTTTACCAAAAAGCATACGAACTATTGAGTCTCCCAATAGTAGATACTACCGATGTAGATAAAAATACATTATTGAAAGACCTTGATACTAT
>CAZWXC010000420.1:0-3352 GCA_964637935.1 uncultured Flavobacteriales bacterium
CAAGGATCCAGAAAATGCTGCCTTTTACGAAGGATTAGGATACACCTACAAAAAGCTGAATAAATATCAAGAAGCCGAAAAAGCTTACGATGCAGCAGATTCTGTGGGCGGACTTTCAGAAACTGGCCGTATTTATTACAGCCAAGTTCTGCTAACCAACGGAAAACCAGAAGCATCGAACAAACAAATACAGCTGTATTTGGTAAGTCATCCCGAAAACTTCTTAGTCAAGCAAATGATCCAAAGCCTTGACAAACTGACTGTTTGGGACGAGCAACCGAGCGCATTTGTAGTAAACACTATGCAAGGCGTTAACACTCAATATTCAGAATTTGCACCTGTTGTTTTTAATAATGACTTGATTTTTTCTTCTGCTCGGGGCGAAGATTTGGTGAACGATAATGGAAGTTCTTACAGCAACGAAGGTTATCTAACAATCTATAAATCAGAATTTGAAGATCAAAACCAACGACAAACAAAACGAGCCAAACCTTTCAGTTCAAAATTTACAGGCGATTTTCAAACGGGTCCTTTATTTATCGATGCCCCTAGAAATGAGGTTTATTACTCACGCGTAAATTCAAGTTTGAAAAAAAATAAGGTCAATTACATTTTATCTTACAAAGCAGACTTGGTAAAGGGCAAAAAGATTCGCAACCAAGTGAAGTTACCTTTCAATCTTACAGAATCTTCTAACGCACATCCCACTATTTCGCCCAGCGGAAAGTTCATTTGCTTTGCCTCTGATCGTGAAGGTGGTGCTGGTAAAATGGACCTATATCTCATTCAAAAACAAGACAGCAATTGGTCTACACCTATTCATCTCGATTCTTTGAATACGGAACTGAATGAAGTTTTCCCATTTTTCTTAAACGACTCTACCCTGTTCTTTTCTTCTGACGGATTGCCTGGATATGGAGGTTTGGATATTTTCAAAACAACCAAAACCGCCAGCGGCTGGTCAAAACCAACCAACTTAAAAGCACCACTTAATTCAAACAAAGACGATTTCAGCATTTTTTACTTGAACAATACCAAAGGCTATTTTGCATCGAATAGAGAGGGTGGATTAGGAAAAGATGACATCTACCAGTTTATTCAAATTGCCGAACCATCAGAAAATGGCCGCACCGAAATTGCCGGTGTATTTGAGTATAAAGGCCTTCCAGCACAAGGTGTCACGCTCAAATTATTGAATGAAGACGACAATGAAATCATGGTTGTGGAAACAGATAGCAACGGTAATTTCAATTTTGGATCGCTCCCATCTAATGCTTCCTACAAAATAGAAGTAGCAGATCAAGAACCTGATTATCTTGCCAATAGTGAAATTTACCTGATCAATGATGATGGCCAAAAAGTGATTTTCCTCAATCAAGAAGCAGGCGGCCTATTTGCTTTTACCAATTTGCCGAAAGATCAATTCAACTCATTGGCTTTGCTCAACGAAGATGACACAGAGCTTGACTCATATGACATATTTGGTCAGCTATTCACGCAGCTCGAACGCGATAAATTCGACAATCTAAAAATGAATGTTTACGATGAAGATGGCAACTTCATCAGCTCGGCTTTCATTTCTGAAGATGGCTATTATGAAATAAGAGATCTTTCAAAGACTAAGTTCTACAAGATTGAAGTCGCTGGTGATTCCAATCAATATTCATCTACAGTATTCTATGACGATGGCTACTCAGTAAAACAGTTTGAAGAGAACAATTCATCCTTGTTCACTTTTCCTAAAATGATGGTAACAACTAATCCAGAGCCGAACACAACGGTAATTACCCAGCTGCTAATTACCGATCGTGGGAAGGCTTTAAGTAAGGTTAGGGTGCGAGTATTTGGTGACGACAACAAAAACTTAGGCGGTGCGCTCTCCGATAGTTTAGGCCGATGTTACTTAGAAAATTTAGCCCAGGCAGAAACCTACGAGCTGCTTTTAGCTGATTCAGTTGACACAGTAGCGAATAGTTTGGTCGAAATTTTTGTGCTTGACGCGAATGGAAACCGAGTATCAAAGGCAAAACAAAAATCTACATCACTTTACAACTTCAATACATTATCTCAAGCGCAATATGCCGCAATGAGTAGCGAGGTGAATACCGAGAACTATGAAATTTTCGGTCAAATCTTTATTAATCGTCCTGGCGATTTTAAAGACAGCATCACCATTTCGGCCAAAAATACGCAAGGCCTAATAGCTGAAAAAGCGACTACTAAGGCCAATGGATTCTTCAAATTCACTGATTTACAACCTAATGAGAAATATGCTTTTACTTTAAGTCAAGAATACAAACGTGAACTCTACGTCTATTTCTTTGATAAAAACAACAGAGTGATTGACTCGTTGCTCTTCGCAGATTTCTCTAAATATGTTTTCGAAAAACTGAAAGCAGACCAAGCTGCTAAATTGGCAATGCTTAACGAAGAATACGATTCGAAAATGTTTTCTGCTGATTTGGTTTCGGGTCAAATCTTTAGAAAACTACCTGGAGACTATAAAAATGGTATAAAAGTGTATGCCTATGACGATAATGGCAATGTACTTGACTCAGCATATACTGATGCTAAAGGAAATTTTGAGTTTAAGCAACTCAAACGTGACGAAAGATTTACATTAAAAATTGCAGACGAAGTAGATGGAAATCTCAACATCGCCTTCCTAAACTTTAATGGCCAATTTGAGGGTGCTGTAACCACCAATGCCTTAAACGAATACATCTATTCTAAGCTACTGCTTGAAGCTGCGGCTGAGTTAGGATTTGAAGACCATAAAGACGGTAAATATGAGCCTCTTTATGGTCAGCTGTTCAAACGATTGCCTGGTGATTACACTTCTGGAACCAAAATCTACGCCTATGATGAGGATGGAAACATTGTAGATATTGCGATAATTGATGGCCAAGGTAATTTCAAATTCACAAAACTGCAGCGAGACGAAAATTATCTATTTAGAACAGATAATCAAGATGACGAGTTTAATATCAACATATTAGATGCTGAAGGCGGATTGGTTGACCGAATTTCTGTGAAAGAGAAAACATGGGTTTACACCCAACTCAAAAGAGAAGAGAATTCTTTGTCTAAAATCAAAGAGCAAGAAGATCGTGGTTTAGATATAACAAAATACACCACTCAAGAACGTAAAGTTTTGGCATCAAACCAACAAACCATTTATTACAACTATAAGAACTACAAGCTAAGCGAAGACGATATCGAGATTTTAGATGGTTATGTGGCGAAACTCAAAGAAAACAGCACGTTAGTTTTTGATATACAAAGTCATACCGATCCGTCTGAAAGAACTAGTCAGCGTTCTTACTCTGCGTTGCGATCTGTTTCCATTGCA
>CAZWXC010000421.1:0-3347 GCA_964637935.1 uncultured Flavobacteriales bacterium
CACCGTGGGCACCTTTGCCACCGTAAGTATCAACGATTATTTTTCTACCTGTAAGACCGGTATCACCGTGTGGACCACCGATTACAAATTTTCCAGTAGGATTTACGTGGAAAATAATGTCGTTAGTAAACAGCGCTTGAATGTGAGCTGGCAATTGCGCCTTTACTCTTGGGATCAAAATGTTTACTACGTCAGATTTAATCTGAGCCAACATTTTAGCTTCTTCGTCAAAATCGTCATGTTGCGTTGAAACAACAATAGCTACAATTTTTTGTGGCGTATTATCATCAGCATATTCAATGGTTACTTGCGACTTGCTATCAGGTCTCAAGTAGGTCATATCCTTTCCGTCTTTTCTGATTGCTGCCAATTCAAGCAACAATTTGTGAGAAAGGTCAGCTGCTAGTGGCATGTAATTATCTGTTTCTTTAGTAGCGTAGCCAAACATCATTCCTTGGTCACCAGCGCCTTGCTCTTCTTTGCTTGCGCGATCTACACCTTGATTGATGTCTGCACTTTGCTCGTGTATAGCACTTAAAATACCACATGAATTAGCTTCAAACATGTAAGCACTTTTGGTATAACCGATGCGAGAAATTACATCGCGTGCAATTTGTTGAACGTCTAAATAAGTGTTTGTTTTTACTTCACCAGCAAGCACCACTTGACCAGTTGTAACAAGGGTTTCGCAAGCTACTTTGCTTTCGGGGTCAAAAGCTATAAAGTGATCTACTAGCGCATCCGAAATTTGATCCGCTACTTTGTCTGGGTGTCCTTCTGAAACGGACTCCGAAGTAAATAAATATGCCATCTGATTTTGCTGTTTCTATTACTAAAGCGGCCAAAAGTAGCAGTTGAAAATAACTTTTCAGAGTAAAAAAGGATTTACGACAAATCTCATCTTATTCTCATTGGTTTTCGCTGAAAATCATTATCAGAATTGATACTCAACCGTATTTGTTAAGAAGTCAATTTCTTGAAAATATCTTCCATGCGCTTTTCTTCTTTTTGGATAGTTAGAACAGAAAGTTCCTTTTCTACCGCAAAAGCAAATACCGCTTGTCTTACATCTTTATCGCTGGCGCTTCCGAGTAACCAAGTGCTGTCATTTATACGCTCAATATCGGTAACACCTGCTATTGTTTTAAGCATGTTGGGCGCTACAGCCTTATCAAATTCTATTCGAATCATTTGCTTGTTTTGATAAGCTCGGAGATTTTCGGCCTTGTCATTTGCTACAATATTGCCTCGATTTATGATCATTACTTGATCGCAAATAGCTTCTACTTCCTGCATCAAATGCGTGCTAAGCATCACAGTTCTGTTTTCACCGATAGACTTAATCAAGTTCCTGATTTCTACAATTTGATTTGGATCTAAACCTGTAGTTGGTTCATCCAAAATCAATACTTCAGGATCGTGAATCATGGCTTGCGCAAGACCCACACGCTGGCGATAACCTTTGCTTAATGCACCAATTTTTTTCTTCCGCTCGATGGTCAATCCCACCAAATCAATCATTTCGTCAATGCGCTTTTGCTTATTTGGTATTTTATGAACGCCAGCAATAAATTCAAGGTACTCGCGCACATACATTTCTGGGTAAAGTGGGTTGTGTTCTGGTAAGTATCCAACCCGCTTTTTCACCTCTATTGGTTGATCTACCACATCAAAACCACACACCTTTACGCTTCCTTCGCTTTGTGGCAAATAGCAAGTAATGATCTTCATCATGGTAGATTTTCCAGCTCCATTTGGGCCAAGAAATCCGACAATATTCCCACTATTGATGCTAAAACTTACATCGTTGAGCGCTCGCTGCTCACCGTAAATTTTTATGACGTTTTTTACCTCGATTGACATAGTGGGCGAAGTTAGCACGCCAAGCCAAATGCTTACATGTCTTTAGCAAGGTTTTAGAATTTGGTTCAGAAAAGTTTCAAGCCAAATCGTTTTTCAAAACCCTCTACACCCTGCAAACCACCAGTATGAATAAAAAGCAATTTTGATTCAGCTTCAAAATAGTTTTTGTCGATCAAGTCGAAAATGCCAAAAAGCGCTTTGCCTGTATAAATAGGATCTAGTTTTAATTCAAATTGGTCGTAAATTTCTTGTATAAAATCGATCAATTCAGGCTTCCATTTGGCATAACCGCCAAAATGATAACCATTGATAATGTCGTATTTACTATAATTATTTTGATCAAAATTTTGATCGATGGCATTAATATCGTCCAACAATTTATCATGCTTGTGAATTGGCAAACCAATGATTTTCTGTGATTTTTCTGATCCTTTTACCATGCCGGCAAACGTGGTGCCTGTGCCCATAGCTGTGGCTACGTAATTAAATTTATCGGTGGCTTCGCTCAAGATCTCTTTTGCACCTTCAATACCAAGAAGATTAGCGCCACCTTCGGGAATAATATGTGCATTCGGAAATCGCTTTTTTAATTGTACGATGTAATCAGGTTCATTTTTTAATCGGTAATCTGATCTGCTTATGAACTCCAAATCCATTCCTTGGTCCGAAGCATGTAAAAGGGTCGAATTCAAAGTTTCAGGGCGCTCACCTCTTATTATACCAACCGTTTTTAAGCTAGATAAATTGCCGTAAGTGGCCGTTGCAGCAATGTGATTGCTAAAAGCGCCACCAAAAGTGACAATGGTGTCGAGGTGCTCTTTTTTGGCGAAAGCCACATTTTGTTTTAGTTTGAATAGCTTGTTTCCAGAAACTTTTTCATCTATTAAATCATCGCGTTTCACATAGATTTTTACGCCTTTTCTTTCCGTGAGAAAATCAATTCTTGGTTCATCAATTAAAGTTTGAAAAAGTTGATCCATCTAAAACTTGAGCTAATTCTCAACAAAGATTTGATATTATTTGAACTCCTTTTGTTTTTCAGTGTTGTTTGCCACATTACTCACAAAAAAAAGAAAGAGGAACTGTATGTTTGGCGCCATGAGCGGATTTGGAAAACGATCTAAACTTGAACCTGAAGATTATTATATGAGCGAAGAAGGTTATATCGTTTTTACCGAAAAATACCATCAAAAACGCGGTTATTGCTGCAAAAGCGGTTGCAAACACTGTCCATATGGCTACGATAAAAAAACAGGTAAGTTTTTGAAAAAGTAAGCCTCTACATTTGCACGCACTGTAAACACGAAATCAGATCTACATAATTAGGCCTATGAATTTTCAGAAAGCTATCAAAGAAGGTATTCCTAGCCAGTTGCCTTTGGCTAAACCGTATGATTTAGAAACAAGTCATGCCCCAAAGCGAAAAGAAATTCTTTCAAATGAGGAAAAGCAACTCGCACTTCGCAATGCACTGCGCTATTTTC
>CAZWXC010000422.1:0-3324 GCA_964637935.1 uncultured Flavobacteriales bacterium
CGATGCTAAATCTTCAACTACTGCTCTATTTTCAACTTCACAAACACCGAGTAAATCAGGACTAGATTTCACCCCAAAAGCGGCATTCACAACCTTTGCAAGATGATCTAATTTATGATTATAATTAGCTGTGTTGTTCTGTAGTACACTATTTGGCAAAAACTCTGCATCATCCTTATCGGGCGTATCGATGGTATCAAACAGGTTTTCCACATTGTAAAACATCACTCTCAAAGCAGTGTCTTGTGCTTTAATTTGAGTGCTGCTAAAAGCTATAAAAGCGAGGAATAGAATTCTTTTCATGGCATAAAAAAAGGCGACACGAAGGTCGCCTTTTACATTAATTGGTCTCTAATTAATTCTCTTTTTTTGCTGGACTTGCCGCTTGAGTTTTTTTCTTGCGCTCAACTGCAGGAGCAGTCGATTTAGAATCAGACTTTACAGCAGTGCCGTGTGCTTTTTCTCCACCTTTTGCACAGCAGCTCGCTTCTTTTGAGCAACAAGCTTTACCGTCTGCTTTTGGTTCGCATTTATGTTCAGACTTAGCTGGAGTTTTAGTCTCAGATACTGTTTGAGACATAGCGGCAAAGCCCAATGAAAGGGAAACTGCCAACATTAATAGATTTTTCATGTGATGCTTATTTTAAAAGTTCTATTCCCTCGTTTGCCGAGATAAATTTTCCGTTGTACTTAGCTGCAACAAACGCGCCACTAAATCCAGAACTGGTCAATTGTTCTTTCATTGTTTTGGCTTCTTCATAGCTTTCAAAGTTTCCGGTGAAATATTTTACAGTGCCATCAGCAGTTTTATCCTGTTCAATGCGGCCTAAGTCCATCATTTTATCCAATATGTCTGCTGGAATTTGATTCTTATAAGCACCAATTTGAACCATGAACTTTACTTTACCTGCATTCTCACTGCTCGCTTTCGGCAATGGAACTACATTTTCTGATCGGGTAGCATTTCCTGTTGACTCAATTGTAACTCTCTTTCCATTTTTAAAAGGTGCCACATAAGCTCCTTCAAAACCTCTTTGCACCATGTCAATCTTTCGAGAGGCGGCTTGCTGATAAGAAGTGAATGCGCCAGTATAATATCGAGTGAGGCCATCTTGGGTGGTTACAACCAATAAATCATTAATTCCGTCAAATTGCTCGGAAGAAAGCTTATTAGCAAAAGCGCCTATTTGAACCCTATAAACAGTTTGAGCTCCAAATTCAGAATCATCAGCTGCAGCAACACTCCTTGGATCGATAGGTCGATTTAACGTATACTCATTTTCTGATAGAATTAATTTTTTCGGTGCTGGTAGAGATTTGTTCTTTTGAAGCGCTTCTTCTACCGTCATTCCAAAGCTGCTTTTAGAAACAACATCTTGCTCAATAGTAGTTACTCTGGACTTTTCACCTGATGCGTTGTTTTCAATTACATCTGTGGTAGCAATTCCAGAACTCTCTAACTCAACTTTACGTTTTATAGCATCAGGTAGGCTTTCAATATTACTTACCTCGATTACTGTCTTTCCATCTTCCGTAATTCTAGTTGTAACATCTGTCATACTCAAAAGTATGTTGGCCAAACTGTCATTGATTCCTTCTTCAAACTCACCAATTTTGACTGAATAGCTTGTTTTTCTGCGTTGTGTTTTTCGCTCAGCTGTTTCCATTGAGTAAGACTCATTGGTGTACTGCGAGTACTTACCAGACTCGTCAATAAATTCCAAGTACATCGCCTCCAACGCTGCGTCAGAAAGGGCAACACCAAGCGAATCTACTGTAGATCCTTCCGGAGAATTAATTTCGTTATCCACGTAATCATAAACACCGTCTTTGTCTGTATCAAGCGGACAACCTCTTAAATCAACTTCAAGACCAAGTGGCGTATTTGGACACATATCTGCAAAATCTGGCACACTATCTTGGTCAATATCTCCTTTGTCGATTCCTCGATTATCGGGCTCAGGTACATGCGGAATTGGCGTAAGATCGTAAGTAAGTCGCATGAAAGTGTTCATGAATTTATCCTTCTGCTTGTTTCCAGCCCTGATGCCACGAGATTCCACGGTAATTCCATCAAGATAGTCAGTGACTGTCCAATGATATTCAAACCCCATAGTGAAGGTCATTTTGTCATTCATCAACATATTAAAACCCGCACCAACAGGAATCGCAAAAGACCTTTGCGCGTAATTCCCAAAACCATCTTGGTTTAAAGTTCTTATATCCGTTTCGTATAAATAATCTCTAGTAATTTCAATTGCTTCAGACACGTTTTCCTTTGTCTCAGGAAGATTTCTGATGGTTCCATCAGACCAATAATTGTAAGGATTTCCATAAGAATCGAATAGATCCGTTTTTGAAATAAACTCAAAGGCTTCGAAACCAACAGAAATATATGGCTCTAAGTATCTATCCTCTTTTAAAATGTGATCAAAATTGTATGTCACCCCTATTCCACCGGTGGTAATTCTGCTTTCAAAATTCAGATTGCGCACTAAACTTCTTTCGTTAGCACCAACTTTCCCAAAAAGCATAAAAAAATTTACATCTAAGTAGCTGGTAATGGGCTGCGAAGCACCTATCTGAAAAGAAAGCTTATTCTGAAAAGGGTTGAATGACCCTCTATTGGCGATGATATCACCTCTATAATTTAACATTCCTGCGCCAATTGAAAGGCTAGGACGTATATACCATTCGCGTTCTTCAGCGGCAGTACTATCAGTTTGAGCAAAGCTATAAACCGATAAAAGCATGAATAGCAACAAGATACTAGCAGCACTAAATCTTCCTATCAAGGGGCTTTTCATTCGAGATTCAATAGGGTTAATAAACCGCTAATGTACGGATTGACTTAAGACAACGCAATTTTAAGTTGTGCACTACTTAATCCATTGCTGGTTTGTGATCATGAGCGCCTCTTGCACAGTAATTCTTTGGCCTGAATTATATGCGGTAACAAATGGTCCAGGAAAGTTGTGCTGAGCTAAAACTAAATCTTCACGCTTGTCTCTAGCTTGCTTGTAATTTGCAAAAGACCCCGTAATGTATTTCACCCAACCTTCATGATTATCAAGAATAAATTCCTCTTGAAACTTATAAGTTTTCTGGATGTACTGTTCTGTAACTACCTTGTGACCTGCCAATATCTGAACCTTGTAAGAAACACCATTTTCAGGAACTGGAACATTTGCGATTTCAGTTTTACTCGCACTTACTGATTCTTCTTGTTTTATCAGTTCTTCCTCCATCATCTTGGTTGGTTCAGAAACCTCCACGTTTTGAGAATTACTTGCAACATCCACTGATTCATTCATTTGAGCGGCA
>CAZWXC010000423.1:0-3324 GCA_964637935.1 uncultured Flavobacteriales bacterium
AATAGTATCACAATTCCCAGTCTTTCAGAATCACATGAAGGCTACATGAGCATTTCTAGTGATGCCGTTTGCGAATCTTCATGGCTTTCTGAAATTATCGTTAATCCTATTCCACAAATCGACTTCTCAACCTACAACCTATCCGAAATCTGTTCAAGCGAAGTTCCATACCAAATAATACCTGTTATCACAGAAGATGGACAACCTTCTGCGGGTGGGACTTATCATTGGAGTGCATCTAGTCTTTCGAGTTACACTGCATCAAATCCGACTTGGGACCCAACTTCAAATCAGTTGCTCAATACTCAAGGCAATAAATCCATAATGCTACAATACTGGACTAGTAATGGCTGTGAATCCATAGAATATTACGACTTCTTTTACAATAAAATGGAAGTTACATTATCAGCAACAGCCTATACTTGTAACGGAAACAACAATCCTTCTGCGACTATCACAGCCAATGTAACAGGAGGTAATCCCAATTACACATATTACTGGAGTTCTTCTATCAATCCGACAAGTGTTGTGGGTGGCTCTCAAATTACGGTTGATGATCAAGGCACAAATACATATTATGTTTCTGTCTTTGATGACAATTTCAATTGCACTGCCCAAGCTGAAATCACATTGCCTGCTCCAACTCCAATAGCATTTGATATTTCCAACGTTACTATACCCGATGCACCTTGCGCATTGCCTTCCATTACCAATAACACCAATATGATTCAGTTCAATTCTCCAACGGGTGGCACTGCGCCTTACGAGCACAGCCGAGATGGAGGAAATACTTGGTATAATTTTGCTGCCAACCAAGGTTTCACTTCTGGCTCACATACATTGATGGTAAGAGACCAAGGTGGCTGCATCACGAGTGAAAACTTTACTGTTGGCGCATCAACGAGCTTAGACTATACGGTATCTACTACAGATGCCTATTGTGAAGGTGAATTAGGTTCTGTTAATGTCACGAATATTTCAAGCAACAACTCGGGTAATTTAAATTACATTCTAAACACGCCTTACATTACCGGTAATTCGGCTAGCCCTTCTTTTTCAATCCCTTACGGTAGTCATACTTTTCAAGCACTCACTATTACCTCTACTAACAATAGCTGTGCAGTTAAGAAAACCACCGACATCAACGGAAATCCAATTCATATTGGAATCACCAATCCGAATCTTTTTTCAGTTTCTTTAAGTTCCTCTGACAACTCGTGCCCTGGCGTTTCAAATGGTACGGCAACAGCCAATGTCACCCCGTCTGGTCCTTACACATTCAACTGGTCTAATGGCACAACAGTAAACGCCCCATCAACTTCCAGTATTTCTGGTTTATTAGAAGGATCCGCTGGAGTGACAGTTTAAGGGGTTTTTAATGGATATACTTGTACACAATCCCAATCTATAGCCGTAAACGCTGCTGGAAACAGCGATTGGTGGAATCACACACAACCAGGTGATGGATATACTAAAATTAAGTCGATTGTAACCGACCCACAAGACAATGTCTATGTCGCTGGTGCGTTTGTCGGCTCGTGCATGCTTGGAGGTCATTCATTCGCAGCTCCCCAAAATTATGGAGAACAGCAATTTTTCATTGCCAAATTTGACCACTGCGGTGAGCTTGTTTGGGTAAACTACTCGGATGGCTTTGGATATGATTGCCTTAATGGTGACATTCAGTTAGCAATTGAGGTTGGGCCAAGTGGAGATGAAATAAACCTGCATGTGGCTTTATCACTGGAAAATACAATACCTGGAGCAAATTATGAGCTGTTCAATGATCAAGTTTTGAATAATTCAAACAATACTTACAATCCCATTCTCTTTGAATCTACCTTGAGTGATCTATTAGGATTATTAAAGTTGCGAAGTTCAGACGGTGCTCTACTTTGGGATCAAACTATTGCTAACTATTCATATACCAATACTCAATTAAATGATCTAGCTTTCGCCAATGGCGCGCTCTCTATTGCAGGTAAAATTAACGATCAAGCAACAGTACGCGAGATAGATTTGACCAGTTTTTCGTTCAATATGCCTTACACTTTAGTTGATAATAACACCCATAATGTAATTTCGGATATTGATTTTGCTTCAAACGGTGATTTATTTGCCATAGGACAAATGACAAATACCATTGACTTTGGTGCAGGAAGCATGTCACCAGCTAACACAAGTGACGTTTTCATCTTAAAAAGTAATGCTTCTGGAATTGTAATGAATCAACTAGAAGTTTCTGAAGAAGCAAACGCAGTTGGCATAGAAGTGTTGGCAAATGGAAGAATCGCCATTGCTGGAAACTATCGTGGTGACATTTCAAGCTACATTATTCCATCTTATGGGTCTCCTAGCAATATGTCTGGAAACACTGATGCCGCATTTATTGCGGATTTAGACCCTAATAATTTAAGCATCAACTGGCTGGAATCAAGTGATCATGCCAATACGCTTCCAAATACTGCAAATAATATTGAATCGTCTGTTTGTGCAGGCATTAGCAGCAACGCGAATAGTGAAGTGATGGTATACGGTCAATTCAAGGGCGATAATTTTTGGTTTACCACTGGGTATCAATCTTCGTCCATGCAACTCAATGCTATGGGTTCGCAAATACCAACTTCTGAATCAATTTGGACCATAAAACTGTCAGGTTTTGGCTCAAGCAATTGCAACCCTCATTGGGCAAATACACTCACTGAAATTGAAGATTTAAAAACTGTTGCAATTGCCGCTGGTGCTCAGAATCATTACATCATAGGCGATTTCATCAATAACATGAATGTGGCTCAATGGAGTTTTAGTTCTCCGAATCCTGCATCATATGTATTAAGGTTTGGAGATGTTTATGATCCTAATATGGGGCAGTTTTACAAGAATGAGAATTTGGAAGATGAATTACTCGAGGTAAATAGTCTGAGTATTTATCCAAACCCAACTCACCATGAGCTCAATATTCAATGGGAACAAGCAGATGAATTAATTACCATTCAAATAATAGACTTAACCGGAAGAATTGTTTATTCGTCTGAAAATATTGATGGGAAACAAGCCTTGGCAACTATAAGCACCGAAAATTTCGATTCAGGTTCTTATTTTGTGAGACTTTCATCGAAAGAAGGGATTCAAGAAAAACCGTTTATTAAACTTTGATTAGAAGTAAGATAGCATATAAATCGAATATAAAGCAGCCCCAATCAAGATCGGGGCTGCTTTTGTGTTTATTTCTGGCTCTTTTAGTTTCCTGTCTTCCACAGTACGTCACGGCACAACTCGAACAATCGCATTGGACCTGGGCCGATTCAAATTACCTAGACTTCA
>CAZWXC010000424.1:0-3319 GCA_964637935.1 uncultured Flavobacteriales bacterium
GTTGTTGTTTGATAGTTTGTTATTAAAACAAATCATTTTGTCTTATCGAATGATCTATCACAATGAGGTTTCCATTTTAAAGCTTCACAAACTTCTGAGTGATCGACTTTCCGTTCAACTTAGCTTTAATAAAATAAGTGCCAGCATCAAACGAAGAAACATCAAGCGTTTGCTGATTATTCTGATTGGTTTCAACGATCATTTGCTGCCCTAATAAATTGAACACACAAATTTCAGCACCTTTCATTGCCTGAGGCAAATTCACATTCAAATAATCCGAAACAGGATTTGGGTAAAGATTGATCTGATTTTCTTGAACAGAAAAAACACTTAGGGTTGAATCACCTTGATAAACTCTAATGTAATCTAACACCATTGGGCTTTCTGTAAAACCAGCTGCCACTTCGCCTTGCATGGCCACATTCAACAAAATGTATTGATCAGCGATATACGGCCAATTGTCCATGTTTTTTGGTGAGGGTGCATACGTGTAATAAACATAACCATCTATGCTAAAATCCATTTTTTCGGGCGTCCAAACCAATTCATACACATGAAAAGTGTTTGAAACATCATTCGCCATAATGCCTCCATGATTTACAGTAGCTCCTGAAGATGATGGTGTATGCAATGCGCTTTGCACATAGTTTTGATTGTAGCCCCAATGTTCCATGATGTCAATTTCGCCACAAGCAGGCCAACCTACCGATCCAAATTGATTGGTCCAATAACCGCCCGGCTCTTGTATGTTTTTGCCCAGAGTCCAAATGGCTGGCCAAGTGCCCAAACCAAAAGGCAATTTGGCACGAACCTCTACCCTGCCGTAAGTGAATGCAAATTTTGAATTGAGACGAGCCGAAGTATATTCTTTTGTTTGACCTTGATCAGTAAATGTTTCTCTTTTTGCCATGATGTGCAAGGCACCATCTTCTACAAATGAGTTTTCAATGCGATTAGTATAATGCTGAAGTTCGTTATTATACCAGCTTGTTCCATTTGGCAATTGTGTTTGATGAAACCATTTTGAATCGTCTACTGGGCCATTCACATCAAACTCGTCTGCCCAAACCAATTGGTTGTAATTGGCGGTTGGTGCAGGAAGCTCAATGGTTCCGTCATATTCAAAATCATCAAAATACGCTTCAACCAAATCATTGTTGTTTTCGCCATTTACCTGCAAAAGCACGCGGTTAAAATCTGTTCGCGCGGTTGGTGCTGGCGAGTTTGCATCTAAGTTTAAGTAATTGTCTGTCATAAAGTTGAAGCTGATCGTTTGCCATTGATCAAGCTGAATTGGCTTTATGATTTCTGACTGAGTAGACCAAGGTTCACCCAGCGTTCCATCTTGCAATTTCAACGAAAGTTGATTGGTTTGACTTCCCGTCAAGGAAGAAGATGGAACAAAAATTTTTACGGTAAACGTGTGATTCGAGCTCAAATCAAAGTTTGAATTGATATCAAACCGAACATTTGCATATGTTCCCCCAATATCACCATACTTGAGCACAGTTGCAGATGTGTTTCCTGCTTGTGCAAATGGGTTTGCAAAACTATCATCTATCTGACAATCGTCTCCAAACCATGTATTTATAGTTCCATTTCCTTCAAAATCGTCTTCTACTGTTTGTGCTAAAAAAGATGCTGGCATTATTAGAAATGCCGCAACTACAATGTATGTATTCCTCAAAATCGCTGGCTTTTTTTGTTTGTAAAGGATGAAGATATGGTATTAATTACTAAAAGAGGCAATAGTGATGCATAATATGTTCCAAAGCACTTAAAAAACCATTGAACAAATAATTTACCCATTTGTCTAATTTTTTGACTTTATAAGAAAAAAAACAACCTACTATTGCACCGTTTTACCCAAACGGGTAATAAGCATCATGACAACGGAAGAAAAAATATTGGAAGCAGCGCGCGATGAATTCATGGTAAATGGATATAGCGGTTGTCGCATGCGCAGTATTTCAGAAAAAGCCGGAATAAATAAAGGGCTTTTGCACTACTACTTCAAATCTAAAGATGCACTTTTCATGCAAGTGTTTGACGCCACTTTTCAAGAAATAATGGCAGGATTGAGAGATGCTTTAGCGAAAGATTTGCCACTGATCGAAAAAATAGATTTGGTGGTTGATCTATATTCAGCTCACTTCAAGAAAAATCCCGGCTTACCTGCATTTGTGCTTCAAGAAGCTAATCGCGACCAAAACAGTGAATTTTTAAATCACAAGCGTAAAAATATGAGTCCGATGGTCGGTCTTTTTCATACAGCAGTAGAAAAAGCAAAAGAAAAGGGAGAAATAAGATCAGACATTAACAGTGAGCACCTGTTTTTGAGTTTGCTAAGCCTGATGATATTTCCAGTACTAGCTAAGCCTATGATGTGTGTAATGATGAACAAGACTGAAGCTGAGCACCAGCAAATGTTAGAAGATCGCAGGTTATTCGTCAAACAATTTATCAAACAAGCAATACAACAATAAATTCAATGCAAAAAAGACAAGTTATCATCGTGCTAATTGCCGCGCTCATTTTAGCTGCGGGAATTGGAATTAAAAATCTTTTGGCTGCTCAGAAAAAAGATCCTGAAAGAAAGGAAAACACGCTCGCTTTTAGATTAGTAAGAGCCAAAGAAGTGGCAAATGATACCCTCATTAAGCGTATTCCAGTAAATGGGAAACTCACTGCAAAAAACAGAGTGGAGATTTTTCCAGAGGTAACTGGAACCTTGCTTTTTAGCGAAAAGCCTTTTAAAGTGGGGCAAAAATTTAGCAAAGGCGAGGTTTTATTGGCTGTTGACGGCAACGAAAACTTGCTTAATCTAAAAGCCCAACGCAGTGCATTTATTAATGTGGTGAGCCAAGCATTACCCGATATTAAGATTGATTATAGCAGCAGTTTTGATGCTTGGAAAAAATACCTCGACAACCTTACGCCAGACAAATCACTGCCCGAATTGCCTGAAGTAACCGACAATATGCTGAAGAATTTCCTGTCAGGAAGAAACATTTACCAGCAATATTTCAGCATTAAAAGTTTAGAAAACCGACAGAGTAAGTTCACGATTACAGCTCCGTTTAACGGAAGTGTGAGCATGGGCAGTGTAAATGCCGGAACAGTGATTCGTGCAGGCCAAAAAGTGGGCGAGTTTATTCAGGATGACGTATTTGAATATGAAGCTGCTGTGGCTGCGCAAGACGGTCGCAACATTAATGTTGGTGACGAAATTGTGCTAAACTCTGCTTCCAAAACTTTTCATGCGAAAATCACTCGAGTAGCGAGCAACATAGACCCAAGTACGCAACGCATTGCACTT
>CAZWXC010000425.1:0-3318 GCA_964637935.1 uncultured Flavobacteriales bacterium
GAATTGATAACAATTTCTATCCAAGACCAAGAGTATTTTCATTGAATCTTAACTTTCAATTCTAATTTACTGAAAGATGAAAAAGAAATTATTTATAGCAATCACCTTATTGGCAACTTCGTCCATTGTGATGAATTCTTGTACCAAAGAATTAGATCTACAACCTAAGTATGGTCTTAACTCTGCGGTTGTTTACGAAGACCCTACCAACTACATCAACGTGTTGGCCAAAATGTATGCTGGTTTCGTTTTAAGCGGAAACCAAGGTCCAGCAGGAAATGCAGACATTGCAGATATTGATGAAGGGTTTTCTCCTTATTTGAGAGTTTATTGGAACCTTCAAGAGCTACCAACAGATGAGGCAAAGTGCCGCTGGAATGATGTTGGGATTCCAGAAATCAATACCATGGCTTGGGGATCAAACAACTCGTTTGTAAAGGCAATGTATGCTAGATTGTATTTTCAAATTACCATGGCTAATGAATTCATACGAGAAAGTTCTGACGAAAACATGGACAAAAGAGGGTTCTCAGCTACTCAAAAGGCAGAAATTACAAAGTACAGAAGTGAAGCTAGATTTGTTCGTGCTTTTTGCTATAGCCATGCGCTTGATCTTTTTGGTGGTAACGTGCCTTTCGTAACAGAAGATGATGGTATTGGAGCTTTTTATCCGGAGCAAACCAATGCGGGTGATTTGTTTTCTTACATCGAGTCAGAATTGCTTGACATCATTCCAACCCTTGCTGATGCTCGAACGAATGAATATGGCAGAGCTGATAAAGCTGCTGCCTGGTTTTTACTAGCCAACCTTTATTTAAACTCAGAAGTGTATACTGGAACCCCCCGTTATACAGATTGTGCTACATATGCTGAGCGAATTATAGCATCTGGTTACAGCTTAGAGCCAACATATCAAGGTTTATTCTTAGCTAATAATGACCAAACCAATGAAGCCATTTGGTCTTCGAATTGTGATGCTGCCAATACACAATCTTTTGGTGGAACCACATTCTTAGTTCATGCATTTGTTGGGGGTAGCATGAGACCAGCAGACTATGGTATTGCCGGTGGTTGGGAAGGCTATAGAGCTACTGGAGCTTACACAAGCATCTTCAACGATTCTACTAGCGGTAGATTTTTATGGCATACTGATGGGCAAATACAAATGATGACTGATCTTGCTCCATTTGTGAGTGGTTGGGCTCAGGGTAAGTACAAGAACGTTACTTACGTAAACAATGGTGCCGACACTGTTCAAGGAGAAAACTATAGCCTTGCGTCTCAAGTAAATCTTGATTTTCACTGGATGCGCTTAGGTGAAGTTTACCTTATGTATGCTGAGTGTGCTGCTAGGGGTGCTGCCAATCAAGCAACTGCTATTGGTTATATTAATGAACTTAGAAACAGAGCTGGTGAAGCTGCTGTAGCAAGCTTAGATTTAGATTTTATTCTAGACGAAAGAGGTAGAGAACTTCAGTGGGAAGGTAAGAGAAGAACCGACCTGAGAAGATTTGACAAGTACACAAGTGCTACTTACCTATGGGAATGGAAAGGTGGAGATAGTGCTGGTGTTGCTGTTCCAGAATATTTAGAGATATACCCGCTTTCTGGTGACGATGTGGTTGCCAATCCAAATCTTACTCAGAATCCAGGATATTAATTTTTCATATCTGATTTAGTGAAAAGCCGATGCGAGTAATTGCATCGGCTTTTTTATTTTAAACAACTTCTAATCTAGTTTGAAAAGTCGCTTCCTTTTGGTGTAAATAAGAAATGGTTTTGAAGAATTTCTGATACATCATTCTGAAAAACTCACGTTTGTTGATTCCTCCAGCTTCAAACGCTTTATGATGATCTAACCAAATGGCGTGAATTGTTCCAAAGAAAAAAAGGCAATACCACGCTACGGCAAATGCTTTGGCATAAACTGATTTTTCTTTGAAAAAGTGAAGTAAGCGCTGGTTTTGAAATTTGATATGATGTGCTTCATCTTTTAAAATATCTACACAGATAGATTTGAGTAAATCGCAATTTGTGGCATCATGCAGCGCCTGATAAAAAACCTGAGCCGCATATTCAGCTATTATGACTGTGATTGTAAATGACTCAAGGCTATTATTTAAATGCCTGAAAAAGCGAAAAAAGGTATCGCCCCAATTCTTTTTTAGTCTTTGTAGCCCAATAAGATCAATGTATCGACCAAGATTTGCTCCATGCTTTTGCTCTTCTTTAATAAAGAGCTGCATTGAATACAAAAAATCAGGATCGTTGGTTTGTAGAGCATGCTTTTCGCACAATGCGGTGAGCGTTTTCCCATCGCTGGTTTCACCCAATTGCCAGACCTTGAGCGAGTAGGAGATGGCTTCAATTTCAGCTTTTGTAATAGTTGGAAGCAATGACCAATCAATATGTTGCTTTTTCAAATTGCTTTCAAAATGAGATTTCCAAAAAGTAGATGATGACATGAAAATTTTGTTTTTCAGGTAACTCGTATATCTCAAATTATCGTGTTCTGTTTAAGATCACTTTTATTCTTTTGGCAGTTGTTAACAAAAGACTGCAGAGAAATCATAGCTTGAAAGCAAGCAACGCTTCTTTTGCAGGTCTGTCTTATGGGTATATGGCGATGAAATTTAAAATTTTACAGATAAATTCTGTTATTTTCGACACCAATGCAATTTTAACTCATTTGTGTGCTGTGATGCAAAACCGATTGATATTTACGTTTTTCTTGATTTTTGGAATTATTCTGAACTCATCAGCTCAAACACCAACTGCCCAAGATTGCTTAGGTGCAATCCCTATTTGCTCAAGTACAATCACAGTTCCAGATCCTTATCCTTATGCCGGAAATGGGAATTTCTTAGGCGAAATCACTGGTTTAGGTGGATGCTACACTACAGAGAATAATGGGGTTTGGTTCACATTTACAGTACAAACAGGTGGTATTCTTCGTTTCGAGTTAACACCGACTGATCCAAACACAGATTATGATTGGATTCTTTTCAATGTTACCAATGCTAGTTGTGCCACTATTGGTTCGCTCGGAGTAGGCGGTATAATGTCTCGTTCAAATACTTGGGGTGCTTTCGGGTTTAATGGTCCCACAGGAATATCAACGCCAAATGGAGGCTTTGGAAACTGCAATGGCCCAGGTGGGATAAATGGCCCAAAATGGAATGCAGATTTAGCAGTTACTGCAGGACAAACATACATTCTCTACGTTTCTAATTGGTCCAATTCTACCAGTGGATTTACTTTAGACTTTACTAGCGGAACAGCAGTGATTTTTGATGGAAATCCTCCTAAAATGGATAC
>CAZWXC010000426.1:0-3315 GCA_964637935.1 uncultured Flavobacteriales bacterium
ACTTGAAATATGCCGACCCACGCGACCCATTGATTTCGCAAGCCCGCCTTGCTGTGGCGAGTGCCGACTTTGCCGAAAAAGCCATGGCAAATCCAGTGAAATATGATCCCAAAAACATGGGCATCAATATAAATACTGAGTTTGACGAATACTTTCCTGCGCTCACTGCAGATGAAGACTTCATGATGTTTACTCGCGCTGTAAAAATGCAAGAAGGACCTTATGATTTTAACGAAGATTTCTTTTTTGCAGAAAGTGAAGACAAGGTTTGGAAACCATCCTATAATCCTGGACCACCGATAAACACATTTACCAATGAAGGTGCGCCAACACTATCTGCTGATGGCAAATACATCATTTTCACTGCGTGTGATTTAGATGGCTCGTTAAACTATGGTCGTGGCCGAAAAGGATATGGAAGCTGCGATTTGTTTGTAAGCGAGCGCAAAGGCAATAAGTGGTCGCCACCCGTAAATATGGGACGCTCTATAAATTCTGGAAATTGGGAAACGCAGCCATCTTTTGCCAGCGATGGAAAAACGCTTTATTTCATCCGAGGAAAAAGCCGTGGAAGCAGCAAAGAAGCTGACATTTACGTGAGTACACTTACTGAAAAAGGCTGGGGAATTGCACAGCCCTTGCCTAAAAACATCAATACTCCACGTAGCGAAGAATCAGTCTTCATTCATCCTGATAACCAAACACTGTACTTCTCAAGCAATGGCCACATAGGTATGGGCGATATGGATATTTATTTGAGCCGAAGACAACCCGATAGTTCATGGGGAAATCCAGAAAACCTTGGTTATCCGATAAACACCAGCGGTCACGAAAACAGTTTTAATGTGGCTGCAAGTGGCGAATATGCCATTATTGCGAGCGACAGAGAAGGCGGCTTTGGCGGAATGGATCTTTACACTTTTGAGCTAGATGAAAGCATCAAGCCACAGAAAATCACTTACCTCACCGGCACCATTAAAGATGCAAAAACAAAAGAGCCTTTATCAGCACGTTTCGAGTTGATCGATTTAGAAACAGATAGCGTAATTGCACAAGCATATAGTGATGCGGTGAATGGTTCATTTTTGGTGGTATTGCCATCTAGCAAAGAATATGCATTGATTGCTGAGAAAGAAAACTACCTGTATTTGAGCGAGAACTTCAGCCTTGATTTGAGCGAAAACAGTTTGCATTACGAACGTTCATTTTTTCTGCAACCCTTTGAAAAAGGTGGAAGCGTAGTATTGAAAAATGTGTTTTTTGATACTGACAAATTTGAGCTAAAACCGGCTTCAAAAACAGAATTAAACAGATTGGTAAGCATGCTGAACAGCAATCCTGAAATGAAGATTGAAGTTGCAGGACACACCGATAATCAAGGTAATGCAGCTGCAAACAAAGTGTTGAGTGAAAACCGCGCAAAAGCTGTTTATCAGTTTCTCATCGATGCAAACATTTCTGCAGACAGACTGAGCTACAAAGGCTACGGAGCAGAAAAACCGCTGGCCGACAATGCCACCGAAGAAGGCCGCGCACAGAATAGAAGAACCGAGTTTACGATTGTGGATTAGGAGGAATTTTCTAGTTCCTTTGATAGATCTTGACAAATGATTTACCGTCTTCTAGATCGAAAATTAAACCGAAATCAGAAGGAACATCAAAACTTTCACAATCGGTACCCATGGATGAGATTATCATGAAATTGGCTTCGCAGCCATCACATAGCTTATCATTTGGCATTTCATCAGGAACATGATTCAAGTAGCCAGCATAATAGTTAGTTAGATAATTATGCATTACGAAAGTGCCACAAACATTTTCATCGCGGTGCTCTTTTTCAAACCAAGACAATGCTTCTTGATGAATCTGCAAATCCTTGAAAATACCCAGGTTTGTTTCCTCTGGTTTATCATCATTCAGAGAATAATAAAGTGAAGAAATCAATATCAAAACACCTAAAAACGAAAGTTTTTGATTCAAGTTGGAAATCTTAGCCAAAAGCAGAGTTGAAGCCAAAACAACGATGACAATTACTGGCATCAAATAACGAAATGTCAAAAAGTTGATAGATGAAAAAACTACAAAGCCAATTACCATCAAGTAAATAGGTCCGTAGAGATTTGAATATTTATTCTCCAAATCATTCTTTTGGAAATAGCGCCAAAGAAAAAGCGGCAGAAGACAAATCAAGAACATTACAACAGGAAAGATTGAATGTGGCACAACCCATTTAATCAAAAGGATTTTGTAAGCGCTAAATCCAATAAAAACAATCGCGAGATTCCACCAAAACCCTTTAAATCTGATAGACAAAACTCCAATAATTAATGCTGGATAAACCAACCAGCCTCTGCCCTGATCTTCAAAAATGAATTTGAAGATTTGTCTGATTTGAAACATCGAATCATCTACGCTCAAATTGATAAGAGATGTATGTTCTGGGAAGAAAAACCATCCATAATACAATTTCAATGAAATAGGGTGAAGCAGAAAGATGAGGACAGCTAAAACACTTCTTGTAGCGCTCTTTATTTTCATTTTTCCAAATAGCAAATTCCACAAATCCCAGCACAAAAAAGCCGTAATAAAAACTACACTGGACTCCTTTGAGAAAACCATTACAAATACTCCCAAGTAAAAAATCCAATTTCTATTTTCCACATAACCGTATATCGCGATTAACAATCCCAGGGATAGCAAGATTTCTGGATAAAGCATTTGAGCTTGAGCTAAAAAAATAGATTGGAGAAGAAGTAGCGATGTTCCCAGAATAGCCCAATAAGAATTCGAGAATCGTTTGATGATTTCAAAAAAGACAACAATCAATGTTGAGCTTATAAAAAAAGCAAACGCATGTGCTGCAATGTTTGAGGTTCCAAACATTTTCAGGAAAATTCCACCTAAAAATTGAAATAATAATGGATGACCTCTAGAAAGTCCTAACTCAAGCGAACCAGGCAATGGTGATGGAATACCTTTTGCCATATTCTTTATTGCTGGTGCATAAACCCAAGCTTCATCCCAATAATGCGGTAGGTTAAAATGCTCCCAGTTAAAAGCTAAAAAAGCCAATAACTGAAGGATCAGGATTAAATAAGGAAATATGCCTTCTTTAGTAAACAATGCTCTTGACGGTTTTTGAATATTCGTCATTATTCATTTTCACAATGTATAAACCTGCTTGGTTTGGTAATTGGCAATTGCTACCAAACTGATTAGAAACTAATTTGCCTTGAAGGTCAAAAATCTGCCAACTACTTTGATTAGGAAATTGAACACCGGAAACAACGAGTTTATTTTCAGTTCTTGAGATCA
>CAZWXC010000427.1:0-3310 GCA_964637935.1 uncultured Flavobacteriales bacterium
AAAAGATTTCGGCATGTGTGACAAAAATTCTGTGTCGGGGAAGAAGCTTTGGACATGGTTGGAAAGGATCACTGCGTTGAAGGAGAAAAAAATTGTTTGGCCCCACAAAAGATTTAGGCAGGAAGACTATGCTAAGTTCGTTATGACTGTCGATTGCGTAGATTGCCATACAAGGGAACCCAAGCATCCCCGGTACAATCTCGACAACGCCTACTCATCTCACAAGTTCAAGAAAGCCGGTTTTCGATATGAGCTTGCACTTGAGATTCAATTCTCAAATTTGATTTGGATCAATGGTCCCTACAAAGCTGGTTCTGATTCAGATATCAAAATCTTCAAGGAAGGAGGTCTTCGAGCCAAGATGCGTGCCTTGCCCGGCAAGAAAGGGATTGCCGACCGAGGTTATGAAGGGGAATCTGCCTTGCTGGCAATGCCAACTACGATTGACAAACATCACGTTTATACTTTCAAAAGTAGAGCTCGTTGCCGCATGGAAAATTTCAACGCCAGAATCAAGCAGTACCATTCTATGAATACCTATTGGGAGCACGGCAAAGCCAAACACAAGATTGCATTTGAAGCAGTATGCGTGACTTGTCAGTATCGAATGGAGAATGGGCATCCCCTATGGGATGTTTAGTTTAGACCCACTATAAGATACGTTTTAGACCCACAATAAGATACGTTTAGATCCAAAATACTTTGTCTATGCTTTTCGATTGTCTATTCTTATATTACGAATAGTTTGTTCGCAGTAAACTCAAACTTTGGGGGTATGGTTATAGGTGATCTTCTCAACATGTTACACACCTAATATCATCTTACCATTGAGCGAAACAAGCATGCGTTCCAGGATTGGTTTGTGGCGTATTTAAGTCCCTGAGCGAAAATTCAGATAACCAAATTAGTCAGTTGAACTCCCAAAAATGATTGCCTGAAAACTTGAAGGTAGAAACTCGGTCTGCACTTTCTCTCATTTTACGTACCAACAAAAAAACAAAAACGAACTAGCACCATGCCCCGATTCCAAGAAAACGACAAAGGTACTCGAATTCGAGTTGTTGGTGGCAAATATGAAGGTCGTACAGGTTGGTTGCACAAGAATCTCGATGAGACTGATGAGAAGGTCTATGTGATTTTGGCTGCACAAAGGAACAAACCGGAGGAGTGCAAGCAGATCTTTAAAAAGAGTATCGAATTTGGCAATAAACCAGAACCCATGTTCTGGGAACAAGCTTTGATGCAACACAAGAAGGTTTCAAAACATTACAAAGCCTTCCTTACCAAGTTGTGCGAAGCAGAGTTTAAGCCAACTGTCCAAGCCCTTGCTGTCATCTGGTATGACTGGAATGATATGTACCAGTCCAGACAAGATCAGTCTCGTTGCAGCGGTTTTATTCGTCTCAAAACCTCCCTTGAAATTCCCTGGCGTCGTGATGAAAATAACACTCAGAGCTTCGGTGCAACGTTCAAACAAACATATCTTCAGATCAAGGAACAGCACGGAGAATCAGAGGAGATGGTATGAAAAACATGAACAATAATGAACGAAGAGTTAAGAACCAAATCGAATGCAATACTAAAACAAAAATGAAGGAAGAATTAAGATAATAACCAAATGCAATTACGTATAATTTAGTTCTTCCGTTGGCTCTTCAATTACAGCGTGATTTTATTCCGATGGTTTGTCACTGTTATTCGAATCATCGTCATCAAAAGAGGATGACGACGTGGACGTATTCGAAGTTGACGCATCATCTCCTTTGGGAACTTCATCAACTTGCGAAGTCACTCCAAGACGTTGAAAGACAAGACTTGCTAAGGCCCTCCAATCGGCATGGGATCCTGTCTGAGCTTCAATAAAGGCAGCAGCTTCTTCATCGTTCAAGATTTGCTTTTCGAGCCAGTATCGATACCACCCTTTCGAAAGACTGTTCAAAAACCACAATGATTTGATCGGTCCTTTCTTACCGTCAAGAATATTCTTGATATTTTTACGTTCACGAGCTTTCATGCGATTGCTCTTCTTCGCCGACTTCTTCTCTTCCAATTTGGTAAGTTGATTGGCGAATTCTTTGATAGAGTCTTCTTCTTGGTAGAACTGCATAGTCGCATGCTTTCGAAAAACGACCTTCATATTTTTCGCATCTTCAATTGACAAAGCTTTGAGAGGCTTACCGTAGTACATCTTCCAATGCATGTTGACTTTATACAGAATCTCCTGCTTTTTCTTCGGCTTGTCTTTGACGTTTTCCCATTTGAACTGTTGAAATTTCTGACATGGTTTAAAGTACACCAATGGTTTCGCAAGAGGCAAGGGCTTCACAGATCGTTTTTTCTTCGTAGGAGACTGCTTAGTCGTTGACTTTGCTTCTTTGGATGTTGATTTAGTCATCTTGTCAGTCTTCTTCTTGAGATGAAATGAAGAATGGAGTTGTTGTAGAAATGAATAAAGTCTTTCGTTCGACGACATGTTCCTTTACCAACTTGACAGTTTTCGATTGATCCACGTTTTAATAATAGCGACCACTCCGTTTCGTTTTGATGTCAAGTGTAACCCAAAACATAATGAACCAAAGTCAAAACAAATCATATGTTTATATAATCTAATAAATCATCTACACTTGAATATCAGCGTGAAGTGAAGACCTCTTGGCTGTACATCCGTTGCCCTAGTGGTAAACTGGTGCCAGGGGTGCGGTAAGATTAGGGTCACCGTTAAAACCATTCCCTATGCAGAATTCAACAACCACAACCCGTGACTGGGAATACCGGTGTTCTCGGGGTCGCTCCCTGAGGTTGAATTTTTTTTTGCTTTTCATCTTAAAGTATTTTTCCGAATAATATGCATGCGTTTTTGCCAAAAATACAATTTTATATAAATATCCCATAAATTTTATATTAATATGCATTCGTTTTTGCCAAAAATTCAATTTTTTTATAAATATCCCATAAATTTTATATTAAAAATTTATTTTTTGTAAAAATTGAAAAATAAGCGCATAAAACCCCAATTTTTTTCATAAATTTTGAACTGCGACCAAAAGCTTCTGCGACCAAAAGCTTCTGCGACCAATCATCTGCGACCACCCCATCATAGAGTCCCGTAAGATTGCAATTTGTGAAGACCAGTTTTGTGTCCGTTTCAATCAATTAAATAGAATACACAACTGTAAACGAAACAATCTGTCAGTTTCACTCAAACATCCGAAGAGTCTCTCTACGTATTCCTCGTACAACTGGTACAAAGAGCCGCGACTTCATTGGACTTGTCATCCACGTTCAGCTCTTTCTAAATCTTCACTTTCCA
>CAZWXC010000428.1:0-3310 GCA_964637935.1 uncultured Flavobacteriales bacterium
AGTTTAACCATTGGACGATTAAAAAAAACAGATACGACAGAAGGTGATAGCGACTGAGTATGCTCGCTTTTATGTATGAACTTACTGTCTTCTTTAATCCAGAAGTTGAGCTAAATAGATTTGGAATGGAGAAAAGTAAAAAAGAGGGAGCTAGACCTATTAGAAAAACCAAAGCCTCGTGTTAACGAGGCTTTGAGCGAGAATTCTTTAATTTTTTGTTTTGCAAGTGCTAATCCCAAAAGGTGCGTAAAGAGGACAGAAACTCACAAAACTGGTAAGGATAAATATAGCTCCTAGCACTAAAATGATGACTCCTAGGATACCTTCTACAATCCCCCCAAAGTATAATCCAGCAAAAACAAGTGCGAGCAAAATTCTAATCACTCTATCAGCACTTCCCATATTCTTTTTCATAGTTGTTGGTTTTTAGCAAAGGAATTTGCTTAGCTTGGTTTAATTAGGATCAAAGCTATGGCGCAGCTTAGGCTCACAAAGTGACGATTGTCACGTAGTGTATTGTTTTTCATGGGTTTGATCTAATCTTCGACAAAAAAAAGCGCATCGAATAGTTCTTATTCAATGCGCAAATTTTTTATAGAAGGAACGAAACTTCCCTAGTTTTAAATCCAGACTTAGTTTAGTTCTATACTGTAGCCAATGGTCATTCCAATTTGGTAGAGTCTAATTTTATATTCTTCGTCCTTGTTCAAATTCAGTACGCTTCTGTTGAAGTTTGGTTCAAAGTTTAATACCCCACGTTTGCCAATATAAGTACGAAAGCCAAATCCAATGATAGCGCTTGCATTAAAACGATTTAAATTATCGTCTCTGTAGTTAACTTCTTGTCTTACTTTTTTCTGAACAAAAGGGGCAGAGCTGTTTTGAGTATTGTTACTAATTTCATTAATGGTCTTTGCAGTAGTGCGTAAGCCTGCAGATGCACCAAAAGATGCGTAGAATTGGGTTGGACCTTGGTTTAAGTAAATGCGCGCTTTGATGGGAATATTGACATATCGAAACTTCACAATTTGTTTGGTGTAATTGATCAAATTGTTTGGTTGCACGTTCTTCGAAGTTCTATAACCTCTGTCGCCAACATTTGCACCAACTTCCAATGAAAACGATTGTGAGAGTTCAAATACCATAGAAAGCCCAAAGTTGCTCATGGGCATTATTCCGTTTAAAGAGTCATTTTGTTCTTTTAAAAATGTCTGAAAGGCATTGGTTTTATCCGTAACCCTATATGTTCTGTAGTTAAAAGATGGTGTATATGTAACACCAATTGTATAAGTTGTAGGATCAATATCTGCACTTGGATCATAGCGTTGAGAGAATCCAGAAAATGCAAATAACAAAGTAGAAAGCGCGAGTAAAATTCTTTTCATCGTGTAGTTTAGACTGCAAATGAAATGAAATTTGTTCGGTTTTGATCAATTTTTTAATTCAATTGCAAGTAATAACACCTCTAAGATTATTTCTTTGTTGATGTCTGCTCTTGGATTTATTTCCAATATTTTCACCCGTTTTCTATCACCTTTTATAAGCCTTGGATGGTCTATTAGACCACCATCTACAAAGCCAATATATGGCTCATTCAATTTTTTGTCTTGCCACAAATAGCATAACCCTCGGCCTTTATAATAGAAAAATGGCAAGCTGTATTTATACTCTTCTGTCAAGTGTTTATCTCCTGACAAAATGATTTGACGTATCGCCAAAAAGCAACTTCTGTTGGGCTCAGGTTGGCGATCATAAAACTGTTTTAAGTGACTGAGCATGATTATTTTAATAGAAAATCTATAGGGTTGAGATAGAACATTTTAAGCCAACCTTGTGGAGCCGTATCAATGCGCCACACATAGGGCACAGGCGTTAAAATAGAGTAGTGGAGGTGAGCAGGTTTACCAGCTGCATTACCTGTATTACCAACTGTTCCGATTTGTGTTTTGGTGTTTACAAACCGAAAGCTTGAAGTTGAAATTTCATCTAAATGCGCATAGTAATGAAATCGCCATTTAGGACCAAGCACCAAAACCACTTTCCCTCCTAAACTCAAATTGCCCGTGTATAAAACCAAACCAGGAGTGGCCGAATGCAGGCTTGTTCCCGCTTTCGCGAAAATATCTACGCCTTTGTGTGTGCCTGATTTTCCCCATGGGTAATACCAAAACGAATCTTTATTAAAATCGGCTTTGCTGGCATTTTCAATAGGCATTTCAAACGATTGTGGAATCAATAGCCCGATTAAAAATACGATGGCTAAAAAGCGCCAGAGCTTTTTCATCAATCACCAATTTTTTCGAGTGTATTCAAATACAATAGCTCCACTTTATCTCTTGCCCACTGGTTTTTACGCAAGAAAGCCAAGCTCGATTTAATGCTCGGATTGTGTGTGAAGCAATTGATTCTAATGCGTTCTCCCAAGGCTTCAAAGCCATATTCATTTACCAAATAAGTCATGATATCAGCCAGTTTTACTCCATGAAGTGGATTGTTAGGCTGAGTGTTTTTAGGCTTGTCGGTCATGATGATTAGAAGAAATGATTAGAAGAAATGATTTGAATATTTTTCAAAGATGTAGAAAAGAATCCCAGTTTGGCTTAGCGTCTTTTGGTCTTTTTTCTCTGTGCTTCCACATTATCTTCATAACTCATATTTAGTTGCTTCACGCAAATACTAAGCACTTTTCGTCCTAGGTAGTATTTACTAAAGTGATGAAATTCAATTGTTTCATTTGATTCTTTATGCACAAAATGCATCTCATAAATCTTCATAGCTGTTGTCACACTTCGGCCCATAAAAGAATGTCCCTCTGATTTGCCACCTCGATAAATTAGTTTAACATGATTCATCTTATCTAGGTTGATCCACGAGCCTCGTTTGAAAAAGAGAAATGAGTGGTAGGTTCTGATTTTTTTATCCGCAACATTAATTTCTATTCCAGATTTTAAAGCCATGAGTACAGATCCTAATACTATTAATGAAACTCCTGCGTAAACACTTATCCCAAAAAGGAAGAATGAAAAAATAAATGCGATTATTCCGTGCAGCAGGTAATCAAAGGTGTAGCCTTCAGAAATTGTAATGAGTTCATTATTCATTAAATGAAGTTAGTGCAAAACATTTATCAATTTCGTTTATAAACCACGAAAAATACTTCACCATTGGGTGTTTTGAATTCTTCCATACGCTTCAGCTGTGTTTGCTCATTCATGAATTCCTTTGTCAATCCGAGTGCTACCACCGAAAACCAATTATCCCAAATCACGATTTCGTTTCCTCTGAGTTGAGTTAATTTTTCGGTATTTAA
>CAZWXC010000429.1:0-3299 GCA_964637935.1 uncultured Flavobacteriales bacterium
CAAATACAATTGTGGGAAAAGACCCAAAATAAATTTCAGTTTTACTAATATTTACTCTTTCGCTAGGCTAAATTATTGTCAAACCCTTGTAGTACCGCATCTATTTATATTTTTGGGCGCTTTTGTGCCATTTACCTTTTCATTAGTGCCGTGTTCGAAATGAATTGCACTTGTGGCAAGCTTATTCTGACCAAAGCAAAAAATTGATGTAATATTAAAACCATGTGTCGTTTGACCTTTATATGTTTACGGCCGAAATTTTTGTAAAAACTGAACTATTCAACAAGCAAATCCAAATTAGTTAATATGAAACGTATCTTTTTATCTATTGCAATGTCTGTAGCCCTTACGGTTGGTGGTGTTGCAACATCTTTCGCACAGAATGAAAATGCAACTGAGCCAGAAACTGCTGAAGTAATGAGCGATAGTGCAATGCAAGCAGATTCAGCAGCTAAAGCAGAAGCAGAGGCCGCCAAAATGGAAGCCGAAAAAGCAGAAGCGGCCAAAATGCAAGTAGAGGAAGCACCAGAAGAAGTTGAAAAATCTTTCCACCAAGCTATCAAACAAAAATTTATTGAAGGTGGTCCTGGTTTCATGTCTTTCGTATTAATCTGTTTGATTTTAGGTTTAGCAATGAGTATTGAAAGAATTCTTTACTTAAACATGGCTACAACTAATTCAGCAAAACTTATTGGACAAGTAGAAGATGCATTGAAAAGCGGTGGTGTAGAAGCAGCTAAAGAAGTTTGCCGTAATACCCGCGGACCAGTAGCTAGCATTTTTTACCAAGGTCTTGACCGCGCAGACCAAGGTCTTGAAATGGTTGAAAAATCAGTTGTTTCTTACGGTTCTGTTCAAATGGGTCTTTTAGAAAAAGGTCTTTCTTGGATCTCATTATTTATCGCACTAGCTCCAATGCTTGGTTTCTTCGGAACAGTAATCGGTATGATTGAAGCATTTGATGCAATTGCTGCAGCAAACAACATCTCTCCTGGTGTAGTAGCAAGTGGTATTGGTGTGGCACTTATTACAACAGTATCAGGTCTTTTGGTAGCGATGGTTCTTCAAGTTTTCTACAACTACCTAGTAGCAAAAGTTGACAGCATTGTAAACGATATGGAAGATGCTTCTATCTCATTAATCGATATCTTGATTAAGAATCAAGTAGCTAAATAATTAGAGATTATATGTTCGGAAAAATCAATAATATTTTGATGTACGTGTTAATAGCTGTGGGCGTTGTGTTCATGCTACTTACCATGACATCAGGGTTAACTCCAGATGATAAATTTTGTACAGATTGTTGGGAAGTAAACGGATTTATCTATTTCTCCTACTTTCTGCTTATCGGCTCTATAGTTGCTGCTCTTGTTGGGGTAGTAATGAAAGCCATTTCTGATCCTAAAGGAATTGTAGGTTCACTAATAGGTGTTGGTGGTATGCTTGTAATTGTTGGTATTAGCTATGCATTAGCTGATGGCACTGTTTTAAAATCATACAACCCATCCGTAACTGAGACTGCTGTAAAATGGAGTGATGCTGGTTTATACACCTTCTACATCCTATTTGCACTTTCTATCTTAGCGATCGTTTATACTGGCGTTTCAAAATTCTTTAAATAGCATTTAGATGGCTAGAAAGAAAAGAGAACTTACAGAGATCAATGCTGGATCGATGGCCGACATCGCCTTCCTACTGTTGGTGTTTTTCTTGGTAACTACTACCATGGACACTAGCTGGGGTTTAGCGCGTAAGTTGCCACCACCATTGCTCGAAAACCAACCAGATCCGCCCCCCATCAAGGACCGTAACGTGTTTGTGGTACTTGCAAACGCCAACGACCAATTGTTGGTAGAGGGCGAAATCATGGAAATCCGCGACTTGAGAGCTGCAGCGAAAGAATTCATTGCAAACCCTCAACGTAAGGATAATCTGCCCGAGTTCAAAGAAGAAAACATTCCTCTGCTTGGTAAAATGCAAGTTTCTAAGCAAGTGATTTCTCTTCAAAATGACAACGGAACCTCTTATAAGTTGTATATCCAAGTTCAAAATGAATTGGCTGCGGCTTATAATGAACTGAGAGATGAATTGGCGAATCAAAAGTTTGGCGTTACTTACAAGCAACTGGAAGAAGCTACCAAAGCCGAAGCAGCTACTGACATGGATAAAGAACGTGTAAAGGCAATTCGTGAAGTGTATCCACAGCGAATTTCTGAAGCTGAACCAAAAGATATAGGGGGATAATTATGTCGAAGTTTAAAAAAGGAAAAGGAAAAGGAATGCCTGCAGTAAGTACTGCATCGCTTCCTGATATCGTATTCATGCTTTTGTTCTTCTTTATGGTTACCACTGTAATGCGCGAAGTAGATCTCAAACTAAACATGGAGCAGCCGGAAGCAACAGAAATTGATAAACTCGAAAACAAATCGCTAGTAGATTATATCTATATCGGTGAGCCAATCAATACACAACTATATGGTACTGTACCAAAAATTCAGCTTGAAGATGATTTTGCTACGGTAGAAGAGATTCAAAGCTACATCCTTGAAAAGCGCGCTGAAAGAAGCGAAGCTGAGCAAGGTTTGGTAACTGTATCACTAAAAGTGGATGAAGAAACTAAAATGGGTATTGTTACAGAAGTGAAACAAGAACTCAGAAAAGTTCAAGCATTAAAAATCAATTATTCTACACGAGAAAAACTCGACAAGAATAGCTTCTAACACATTTGGATTTGTGTAAATCAGAACCCTGACACCGAAAGGTCGTCAGGGTTTTTTTGTGGGCGTTACTTAACAAGCAACCGTTCTCGGGTATGTTTTTTTGTTAAATTCTTGCAAATAATAAAATTTGTTAATAGTATTGTTCCATAACTGTTAAATTATGAAACACCTAGCCGCTACCCTCCTTCTTTGCCTACCCATGCTTTACGGATTTACACAAATGATTCCAAACCAAAGTGTTGAAGTCCTTTATGACTCCAGAGGAAACCGAATTGTTCGTCAAATATGGACCAACTCACAAAACCCGGGAAACAAAAAAGATAATGCAGATTTATTGGGAATAAATGAAATGCGACTTTACCCAAACCCTACGAAACAAGAGCTTTTCATTAGTTATCCTGCACCTGAGCAAGGTGATCAAATTACTATCATTGACATTACTGGTAAGTTAGTTTTTATGACTAATGTGGCCGATGAAAACCCAATTATCACCCTTTTTCTTGAAGGGCTAAACGCAGGTACATATATCGTGCAAGTACAGACCCATGAAACAACTTTCAGATCTAAATTTATAAAGCA
>CAZWXC010000430.1:0-420 GCA_964637935.1 uncultured Flavobacteriales bacterium
CAAAGACTTCGCAATAGCTGTTGGTTCTGGAACTTACAACTCAAGTTATACTCCACTTTCTGATCAAGACGAACTTGGTCAATCGCTGCTCGTGATGCGCAAAAACCTTCAGGAATACTCTGAAGACATGGAGCAGAAAGTACGTGAGCGCACAGCCGAAATTACGCGTCAAAATGAAGAAATTCAAAAGCAAAGCGCCCAGATTGCTGAGCTTTACGATCAAGTAAAAGATAGTATCCTTTACGCTAAGCGCATTCAAGAAGCAATACTTCCTTCAAAAGAAGAAATCAATACTGCGCTGAAGAATAGCATGGTACTTTTTAGACCAAAAGACATCGTTAGTGGTGACTTCTATTGGTTTTCTGAAAAACACGATCGTGCAATTATTGCCGCAGCAGATTGTACAGGTCATGGTGTTCC
>CAZWXC010000430.1:430-1253 GCA_964637935.1 uncultured Flavobacteriales bacterium
CCTGGTGCATTGATGAGCATGATTGGAAGTTCACTTCTCAATGAAATCGTAAACGAAAAAGGGATCATTGAGCCTGCCGAAATCTTGTTCGCTTTAAAGCAAGGTGTGATTAAGGCTTTGAACAAACATCCATCTGCTGACCAAACCAAAGATGGAATGGACATCGCTATTTGTTCGATACCAAAAGTTGGAAACAAAATAGAATTTGCTGGAGCAAACAATCCACTTTGGATGATCAGAAACGGTGAAATTTTAGAACACCGCGGTGACAGACAACCCGTGGGAATTTATGGAGACAACCTTGACACGCCATACACTAACCACGAAGTTGAAGTTCTTCCAGGTGATACGGTTTACATTTTCTCTGATGGATATGCTGATCAATTTGGCGGGCCAAATGGTAAGAAATTCAAGTATTCTCAGTTCAAAAAGTTGCTTGTTGACATCAACGCTGAGCCAATGGTAAAACAGCGAGATGTATTGAATACAGCAATAGAACAATGGATGGGCGAAGAAGAACAAATAGATGATATATTGGTCGTTGGAATCCGATTCTAAACCCAATTTTAAAGGACAAAAAAAAGAGGCTCAATTGAGCCTCTTTTTTTTGTCTTGTAACATCTGTATTTCTTATAGCTCGATAATCAAACCGATTGATGGAAGTAGATTACCACTAAAGTTTTCTACTGTTTTCATTTGATATCGACTTGGATCGTTTGGATCAGTAAGCGGACTGCCATTGGCATCGCGCTCTACAGAAAGAAATGGCGCTAAAGGAGCCTTGTAGTTATATGCATTCTGAACATCAAAGTATACGTCTAAA
>CAZWXC010000430.1:1263-3295 GCA_964637935.1 uncultured Flavobacteriales bacterium
ACTTCTTAAAAAAGAATCGCTTATCTAATCTCACGTCAAGTTGATGCACCGCCCCTACTCTTTTTGAATTTAATTGATTGTAATCTAACAAACCAACACCGCGCAAATCCCAAGTTTGCTTAATGCTAGATAGACTTTGGTCGTAAGGAGTATAAGGCGCACCTCCTAAATATCTGAAACGTATACCTAGCTCCCAATTGCCTTTAAATTTCTTACCCGCAGTTATGGTAATCACATTTCCATTGTCCCAAGCAGATGGCAAAAAATTGTTGTTCTTATCTGTAAACTCGCTTTTGACAAGTGTATACGCAATGATTCCATAAAACCCTTTGAACAGTTTTTGTTGTGCCAAAAACTCCACACCGTATGCTCTTCCTTGAGAAGACGGTATGGCGGGCTCATTTCCAATCACACCGAAATCACTACCTAAGTTTGCCAACGAAACACTATCTCTCAGCAAGAATGGGTAATTGTCATACACTTTGTAAAAACCTTCTACCGTTATTTTCGAGTTGGTGGTTGGCAGAAATTCTATGCCAGCCACTGCATGATCGCATTGAATGTATGAAATGCCATTGTTTTTATTGGTTAGTGTACCATTCGAATCTCTGTAGCCTAAAAGTGTGTAAGGTGGCAGTTGCACAAAACGACCAACGCTTGCATTCAAACTCCAAGATGGCGCCAATGCAAACGAACCCGAAAGTCTAGGAGAAAGCTGCTTTAAAGGATTTGACATTGCAGCATTGTAATCACTAAAATCGGTTCTTATACCTGCCGAAAGCGTCAACCTATTATTGATAACGCTTTTACTCAGTTGACTGAAAACAGCATACTTGTTCAAATTAAGCTTAGAGTTAAAATCAATAGTGATTTCTTGACCGGTAGAAGTAACAATCTTGTTATAGGTATCATTCTTATAGGTTGCGTTTTCGTAACCCAAGCCTACATTCCATTTCCATCCATTTTCTCTCCAAGTGTGTTCTAAGCGCACCTTATTTTCAATCTCTTGACTAGAATAATCTAAAATCAAATTATTAGGATCACTTTCATCATTGTTGAAATACTTCTTAGCCAAATTATTCAAATGGTTTCTACTTACTACTACCTGCTGAAAGCTGTGATCAGCAAAGTGTTTGTAGCTCATACCAACAGTGTAGTTCCATTGATCATTCGATGCTATATTTCCTAGAATGTATCGATTACGTTCTAAGGTAGCCTCATCAGTAACTCCATCACTGGCTGCTTCATTCAATTCAAATTGATCGAATGCACCAAGCCCAATAAAACTAATCTCGTTTTTATCGTTGATTTTATGCTTGATTTTAAATTGTGAATCGTTGTAAATAGGCAAGAATGGCAATTTTAGCGCACTAAATAAAAACTGCAAATAAGACCTTCTTACTGAGAAAATGTAAGATGTTTTCTTGCCCAACGGACCGTCTAGCGTTAAACCATAATCACTGCTACCTACAGTTACGTTTGCTTTTATTCCATCTGGGTTTCCATCTTTCTGGGTGAAATCAAAAACAGAACTCAAGGCATTGCCTCTATTGGCTGGGAAAGCAGCTGAGTAAAACTCAACTTCTTTAATGAAGTTTACATTGATCAAGCCAACCGGGCCGCCCGATGCACCCTGCGTAGCAAAATGATTGATGTTTGGTACTTCGATACCATCAAGGTAAAAGCGGTTTTCGTTGGGCGCACCACCGCGAATAATAATGTCATTTCTAAACGAAGGAGAAGATGCAACACCAGGCAAGGATTGGATAACACGAGAAATATCTCTGTTACCACCTGGATTTCTTTCTATCTCAGAAACTCCAATAGTTCTCATCGAAACTGGAGCCTCCTCTTTTTTCACAAATGGCGAAGCGGTAATTTCAACTGCTTCCAATAGTTGCGCATTTTCCAATAGCTCAATGTCTACAAAAACGGCTCGGTTGTTATAAGCTTGAATTTCAAAAACCACCTTTTTTTCGAAACCAACAGAAGTGACTTCAAGATTGTACAGTTTTGGTTCAAGCCCAGTGAT
>CAZWXC010000431.1:0-3294 GCA_964637935.1 uncultured Flavobacteriales bacterium
CAAAGTATTCTTGATGAGTCCTATATTTATCAAATGGATACTTGGATTGTATGCATTCTAGAGTGCAACGATAAAACCTTCTACGTTGGCCGTACCTCTAATCTCGAAAAAAGGTTAGTCAGACATAATAGAGGTGAAGTTAGCTATACCTCTACCCGACTACCATTAGTCGTTAAAACTTTCACCACATTCCATGATAAATATTTGGCTTATAATTTCGAAAAGTATTTGAAATCGGGATCAGGAAGAGCTTTTATGTATAAAAGACTGGTAAATAAAAACTTGTAAATCAATTTCTTGACAAAAGTCAACCTCAAACTATTGCATCGCTTACAGTACTTTTGTCAAAGCGAAGCATACCTATTTTTGAGATAAGTCAACGAATAGCTTCGCAACATAACAGCTTATCCACATCTCAACATTTTTGGCTTATTACGGACAACAATCGAAAAAAATAATTATTCAAAAACTAGTCACTTTAGCTCATCTGTGACTTTGATCATATAGTAACTTCGTCCAATAATTGATTTTCGTAATCTTAAACTTCATACTTTGAAAAAAGGCAGTAAACTCTACAGTATTTTCAATCAAACTTGTCCGCACTGCCACGAAGGCGATTTGTTTGTGGAGCGAAATCCCTACAAACTGAGCAAAATCTTTCAGATGCCACACGAATGCGAAAAATGCGGTCAGCTGTATGAATTGGAACCAAGCTTTTTCTATGGAGCTATGTACGTAAATTATGGAATTACGGTAGCAATTTGTGTAGCCGTTTTTGTAGCAATGACTGTGCTAGGAAGCGGATGGGAATTACACGATTACGTAATCGGCATTATCGGAGCTTTGGTGGTAACGGCTCCTTACACCTTCAGGTTAGGGCGTGCTATTTGGATCAACATGTTTGTGAGCTATGATGAACATGCCATCGAAAAAGCACAGCAAAAGCATTAAGAGAAATCGCGTTCGCAATAAATTCCCCAAATCATAATTCCTTTTGATAAAGAAGGGATTTTGACTGTTTTCTTATTCTCGACTAGATTGTTATAGAAATAGCCTGTATTGCTACTGAAGAGTGAACTTAAATCTGGTTTAGTGCGCTTAAATTTGAGCACATAACTTTCTTCATTTTTCTCCCACTTGCCTTTCAGTTTGTAGGTCTTTTGAGTGTCAAGGGCATTCAAGTCAAGCTTGAAATTTTTATCATCATCCAAACTCAATGAAATATCGGCCAAACCATTGCCCAAGCTTTTGTAGCGTACATGGCCAAACGATGCATGAGCAAGCGCAATAGAAACTGCCAAGGAAGCATACTTCCTATTTCTTTGGTTGAGTAAATACTTGTACTTGAAAAAACGAAAAACACCCATAGCTTAAAATCTTGATTACTAAGACGTTTAAGATGGGTGTTTGGTTTGGTAATTACGATAAATGATGGAAAGAATTTGCTGAACAACAAAAATCTCCCCACAAATCTTTTAGTCGTTCTTTCTGCTTAGTTACTTACCTCAATTACAAGGTAATCTGAAGCAGCCCAGAACTTTTTACGATCCTTTATTTCCAAAGAAACTATTTCATCGTTTTCGTTCATTTTAAACTCATAACTACCTTCAGGATGATTGGTAATCAATTTCGCTTTTTTAGAGTAAAGAGGGATATTGGTTAGCTCACGCTCATCAATATGAGTAAACTTAGTATCGTCTAATTGAGAAAGATCCATTTTCTTGGTTCCACCTACACCTAAGATACCGCCTTCTTTAGTTACAATACCTTTTTCTTTCAAATCTTTAAGCTCGCCCACAACATAGTGTACTTCATGCATTTGTTCATCCATTTGCAGCATTTCTTCCGTGAGCATGATATTGTCTTTACGCATACTGTCTACACGCACTTTAATATCTTGTATTTCAAGATCTTTGTCTTGAAGCATTTTCATTAAATCACTAATTTCTGTTTCTCTACTTGCAATGCTCGCTTGCATGGCTTGAATCATTTTCTCCAGCTCATTATTCTTCACCTTGTTGCTCTTCATTTTGCTGTAGATATCATCTAGTTTTTTCTGATTAGCATTGAGCACTTGATCTAAGCCTTGCACTTTTCTGATAATGTCATCCTTAGAAAGTGTGGCACCTTCCATAGAATCAAGATCAAACAATCCATTGCGGGTACCTACTTCATTTACGACACTTGCAATGTCTTCAAGCTCAAGCTTAAAAGCTTGCATCAACGAGTCTTCCTGAACCTGCAATAGAGAATCCTGAAGTTGCTTTTCCTTGGCTGCCTCTTCTTCAGGATTTCCACAAGAAAAAAGGCTAACGGAAAGCGCTAATAATGGAATAAAAAACTTGGTTTTCATGTTCTTGATTTTGCTCAAAAGTAGCACATTCTAAACACCTGAAAATGGCTTTTAAAACGTTGAGAAAAGAAGCAAACATTCGGATTGTTTTTTCGACTTAAAAGCAACTAACTAAGCAAGAAAAGACGCATTAATATACTGACAATCAATTAGGTAAAAAACCTACCCTAAGCATCTTACCCAATTTACAATTATAAAGAACTGATTTATAACTCTGTACTTTTTGACGTTCTGCTTATAGCCAACTTACGAAATCTTCAGTCGTAACAAAGCTCAAAATTCATCGAATAGTTCGGCACCCCAATGCCTTGCTCTTATTGATTTAAAAACAGCAGATAAGTAAATCAAATGAACATGTTCAACTCATAGAAAATCCAGAGAAGAAAAAACGAATCAACATTTTCTCTGAAGCGCTATGTAACCGGACAACCTTATTTAACCTATTCCAAATGAAAATGAAGCACCCAAAACCCCAGACCCCACTGGATGTTCCTTCTGCCCAAAAGCATCAATCGAGCATGCTTTCAAAAAGCATGTTGAAGCACCAATGCTGGCTGTCAAACCCTTTTGGAATAGAAGCTATTGCATTCTTAGAAAATGTTGCTAAGAACCTAAAGCAAAACCTAATAATGGTTTTTAGTTCTTTGTTTCTAATCATGCTCACTATAGGTAATGGATACGCTCAGAGCAATATTTTTTCAATAAATAGCTCATTGCCCTACTCAGCAATACAAAATAATGACACCACTATTTGTCTTGGAGATAGTTTAGCATTGACATCGTTCTTGAACTCCAACTTTTTTGTCATCGAAAATTTAGATTCAGGATTAATAGGTTATTGGCCATTTAACGGAGACGCTAATGATGAAAGTGGAAATGGAAATCATGGTGTAATAAACGGAGCAACTTTAACCTGTGATAGGTATGGTAATCCTGATATG
>CAZWXC010000432.1:0-3290 GCA_964637935.1 uncultured Flavobacteriales bacterium
TGCTCCCCGAAACCAAGGTGATTGAGCGACCACGTCCTGCAGGGGTTGTTTACCCTGACAAATTGGGTATACAACGATTAAGTACTTTGATGGGACTTGCTTTAGCGGTTTTAGTAATAGTAATTAAGGTGTTGCTCTTTCAAAAAGTGACCAATATACTGGAGTTGAAAGACCTTACTAGTTTATCTATTCTAGGCTCCATTCCGAAGAAAAGAGATTTAAGTCCTAGTTATCACATCACTACTACAAAGGAACGTAGCGATTTAATGCAAGCCTTTAGAGGGTTGCGCACCAACTTGCAATTTTTAAAATCAGATGCTGAATGCCAAAAAGTACTGATTACAAGTCTTTCTCCAGGAGAGGGTAAAACATTCACCAGTATAAATTTAGCTAGCATCTTAGCGCTAGCGGAGAAAAATGTATTAGTCATTGATTTTGACTTACATAAACCTAGACTGCACAAGGCGCTTGGCTTGTCCAATGAAGTGGGAGTGAGTAATTACTTATCCGGTCAAGCGGGTATTGAGCAAATCATTTTGAATACGGAGGTTGAAAATCTAAAGGCAATAACATGCGGTCCCGTGCCACCAAATGGTTCAGAGCTTATATTACGGGCTAAAATAGTTGATCTTTGGGAATACCTCGAGCAACGGTTTGATTACATAATTCTTGATACACCTCCAATAACACTTATTACAGATGCGCTTATTTTAATGCAAGCAGTAGATACCAAGCTGTTTGTACTAAATACTAGAAATACCAAGAAGTCTTCTGTAGATTATATCGAGCGTTTGGTGGAAGAGAATGCATTAAAAGATGTAAGCTTAATCTTGAATGAAGAGGTTGCCACGCGTTTGAGCTATTATTATGGACGGTACGGCTATGGTGGCTATGGTTATAATTATGGATATCAATACGGAGAATAATAGTTCGGGTTAGATGATTGTTCTCAAGGTTATTAAAAGACTTTACAAGCTTCTACCTAAAAGGTACAGCTTAAGAGGGGCGTGGGTGGTGATACTGCTTGCCGTGAATTCTGGACTTGAAGTAGCAGGTTTAGGAGCTATTATACCGCTAGTACTTGTTGTTTTAGAAGAAGGAGCTGTTAGTTCAAATGAATGGTTGAGACAGGTCAATAGTGTATTCCATTTAAGCGAAAATCAATTTATTTTATTGATTGGCGTGTCTGTCCTTCTGTTTTTATTGATTAAAAATATCATATCGATTTACATAGGTTACTTACAGTCAAAATTTACGTTTGAATTACAAGGGTATTTTTCGCAGAATTTATTCCGTGCTTTTTACAAAAGAGGATTGCTCTACTTTAAAGAAAAAAACTCCACGAGCGTGCTCAGAAACATTAATGCAGTGCCATCTTCCTTTGCTACAGGCGTGGTACTGCCTCTTATAAGTTTTCTAACAGAAGTAATTGTAATCATCCTAGTGGCAGGCGGCTTGCTTTGGTACGACCCAATGATCTTAGGGATTTTGGCATTGGTGATTGGGCCAACCTTTGGTTTGTTGTACACTTTTTCCAAGAACAGAGTGAAGTTTTACCAGGAACAAATACACGCATTGAGTCCAAAACTTGCCCAAATCGCTTTCGAAGCCATATATGGGTTTACGGATGTTAAAATAACAGGCACTGAGGAGCACTTCTTTGAAAGGCATAGTGAAATACAAAATGAAATGATCAAGCACTACACTGGTGCTAATACCTTCAAACTTGTACCACAAAAGGTTATAGAGTTCTCCATGTTTCTTGGTGTCATCACCATCATGATTTATGGAATTTTCCATTACAATAACCGATCAGAATTGATTCAACTTATAGGCGTTTTTGCCTTAGCTGCCTATAGGGTGATTCCTTCGGTCAATCGTTTTATGATGGCGATCATGAGTATCAAATCATTTGAGTATACCATTGAAGTGATGGAACGCAAGGATGCACAATCAATACACATTGCAAATAATGAAATACCAGCTTTTCAATGCTTTGAGTCTCTGGAGGTAAAAGGATTGAGTTTTTCGTTTAACGAGACGACTTCAGTATTAAAAGACGTTGATTTCAGCCTGAAAAAAGGAGAGCTAATTGGCCTCATTGGTGAGTCAGGTTCTGGAAAGTCTACCTTCATGAACATTTTATTGGGTTTTTATCCTATCCAAGACGGTGTTATGAAAGTGAATGGAGAGGATTTATCCTTTAAAGACATGAGCAAGTGGCAGCACCTCATTGGATTTGTATCACAAGATGTTTTTATGAAAGATGCTAGTGTTTTGGAGAACATAGCTTTTGGAGTAGAAAAAGATGAAGTTGATGAGGTAAAGGCATGGGAATGTTTGCGTCTTGCGAGCTTGGAAGAACTGATTAAATCCTTACCCCAAGGTATTCATTCACCAATGGGTGAGCGTGGAGGGCAACTTTCTGGTGGTCAAAGGCAGCGAATAGGTATTGCGAGGGCACTTTACAGCGGGGCCAAGGTTTTGTTTTTTGATGAGGCTACATCGGCATTAGATCATGAGACAGAGCAAGAAGTGACAGAGGCGATTCATCATTTGGCGCAAAGTGATCTGACCATGGTCATCATTGCCCATCGATATACTACATTGAAGTATTGTTCTAAAATATTGGAAATGAAGAATGGCAGCTGGTACAAAGAGCATACTTATGAAAGTCTGATGAAGCAAGTCATATAAATAGATTTATTTGAATAAACGTGTCTATACCACTCGTGAATAAAATAGCATTAAATCTTCAATTACCTCGAAGATCGCCTGTAGTGGCGCGTTTTTTAATCAGTAGGAGCATGTCGCCTTCCTTCTTTATAGTGGGCTTCCAAAAATGCGGCACGACTACCTTATATGATGCCATTATGGCGCATCCTGATACGATGCCCGGGTGGAGAAAAGAAAACGACCTTTTGGCAGAAGGAGTTGATCGGCTTATTGACTTTAAACTTTGCTTTCCGAAAAAGCAAAAAGGAAAAATAACGGGTGATGCAAGTCATTTGCATACTTGGATGCCCTATGGATTAGAGCGCATCAAAGCACATTTTCCTGTTGCTAAAATCTTGGTCATCATGCGTAATCCAGTAGAGCGCGCTTTTTCTCATTTCAACATGGATCAGAAAATTGGCTATCTACCAAAATCCATGACGTTTGAACAGCTGGTTGAGATGGAAATGTCCTTACGTAAAAACTTATCGCCCGAGGTTACAGCAGATGAAATGTATCACCAGATGCGTTTTTATGGAAATAAGTCCGGATGGCCTCTTTCTCGCGGGATGTAT
>CAZWXC010000433.1:0-3289 GCA_964637935.1 uncultured Flavobacteriales bacterium
CTATCTGGGGCGAGTAATACCGCGCGTTGTAGTAATAAAGGCCGGTGGCGTCTTGATCTGATACCTGGCCGGTGTACTGGCGCTCTACAGCGCTCTGGTTCTCTGGTTCTCTGGCTCTTGTTTCTCCATACGGATAGTAGTTCTGCCGGCTGATTATATTCCCCTCACTATCAGTTACCATGGCAGTAGAGCCAAGGTGGTCGGAGTGAATATAAGACAGGGTTTCCTGGGCAAAAACGGGAAATGGAAGAAAAAAGAAAATAAAAATAAACAAAGACAGTAGTTTAAAATATTTCATTTAAGTTTATTATGGGTAAATATAAGGTTAATGTCAATAAAAAAACAGTAAAAAAGGCTAACCATGCCAAAACATTAGTAGCGATAGTAAAGCGTTTTTTGGATTGTGGATTCATAAAACATTATTCAATTAAGGCGCAATGTTCACCAAAATGAACCCAATAAAAATAGAATATCTACGTTTCGGGTGATTTTATCGGCAATCAGAAGTAATAATTGAAATTACTTGGTCGACTCGGTTATATTTGAGTCAAATTCAATCACCTTGAAGGCTGTTTTCCACCTATCCTATGTTGTGCTGGTATGCTTGTTTTTCAGCCATCATGTGCGCGCACAAAACCTGGATAGTTTGTTGGATGAAGTAGGAAATATTCAACTCCAAAACCTTGATTCTGCCAAGAAATTATCGCTGCAAATAGAAGCAATTCTTGAAGAAAATCCTGACGCAAGAGCACAAATGCGGCTCACCAATTTTTATGGTATTGACGCCAATTTACGGTCGCAACAAGACCTCGCTTTTAAATTCTATTTTGATGCGCTAGCCCAAGCTAAAGCCATCAAAGACACCCTTTTCACGGCTATTATTTTAAATAACATTGGCACGAGTCAGCTTGATTTAAAGCACTTTGAAGAGAGTGAACAATCGCTGCTCGAAGCGCTGAATCTATTCGAGAAAACCAACAACTTAAAATGGTTGTCAAATACTACGCAAAACCTTGCGGGTGTTTATTTTATGACCGAAAAGTATGCTACTTCTATCAACTTTTTAAACCAAAGTTTGAACTACGCAACGGCTTCAAAAAACTATACGGCTGTGGCAGGCTGTTATGCCAATCTAGCACTAATTTACACTGAAATAAATCGCCCAAAAGATGCCTTGCAGCAATTTGAAATTGGATTGCAAAAGCTAGAAAGTATTGGCGACAATCGAGGAGTTTGTATTATCAAAAACAAACTTGGCGAACTACAATCAAACTTTGGTTCGCATCAAAATGCAATATCCACCCTGACGAGCAGTATGCAGCTTGCACAAAAAATAGATTACCTAGAAGGGCAAGTTTCGGCTGCAAAAGCCATTGCGAGTGTTTTTGAAAAAACCAACCAACAAGACAGTGCGCTACTCTACCTCAAAAAACATATAGCACTACAAAAAGACCTTAGCAAAACCAACAACGAAGAGCTTTTAAGAGATTTAGAAACGAAGTATGCCACCGAACAGAAAAAGCAAACCATCAAAAACTTGATGATAGAAAAAGCAGCAGACGAAGCACTAAAAAAGTCTCAACGACTTCAAATAGTTGGACTATTAGCGTTGGTATTAATAGCAGTGATGATCAGTTTAGTAATTGCGCAGCAACTTAGGCTAAAGCAAAAAAACAATGACATTCTTCACCTAAAAAACCAAGAAAGTACTGCGTTGGCCAAGCAGCGAGAATGGCTTCTCAGAGAAATGCATCACCGCATTAAAAATCATTTTCAAATGATTTCTTCTGTGCTTCTGCTTAAAGCAAATAGCGCGAGTCAAAACACCGAAAAGGCCTCGTTACTCGATGCTCGAGATAAGATTCAAAATATTGCCATTACACATCAATTGCTTTACCAAAGCAGTGAAGTGGAGCAAGTGCAAATGCCGCAATTTATTGACGCCATTGTGACCCAACTTGCAGCCAATTTGCAAACAGAAAACCTTCAGATTCGTCAGAAAATAGCAGTAGAAACCTTGTATGCTGAATTGGCGATCAACATTGGATTAATCGTTTCTGAAGCGGTTACCAATTGCTTGAAATATGCTTTTGAAAACAATTCAAATCCTGAAATTGAGATTTCTCTTTCGCAAAAAGCACATGAAATTCAATTGATCATTCATGACAATGGAATTGGAATAGAAGGAGAGATAAATTCGGATTCATTTGGTATGAAAATGATTCGAATTTTGGCAAACCGCTTTTCAGGAACAGCGGAATGGTTCAATGAGAGAGGCACAAAACTGATCGTAAACGTGTTAGAGCATTGAAAAAAACAATAGTTATAGTAGAAGATGATGGCTTCATAGCCGAAGAATTAAGCAGCCTTATTTCTTCGTTTGGTTACGAAGTTTTGGGTGTTGCACACACCGAATCAGGGGCGATTGATTTGTTGAGTAAAACAAGTCCAAAATTGGTTTGTTTGGATGTAGATTTAGGATCGGGAAGCGGATTTAATGTGGCCAAAGCTGTCGTAAAACTGAATATTCCGATCGTTTTCATCACTTCTTATTACGATGCTTCCACGCTTGCATCGGCCTCAGTCTTTGCGCCATTAGGTTATATTGTGAAACCGTTTAAAGACCAAGATTTACAAGCAACGCTCGCTTTGTCATTTCAGCGAAAGCTAGAACCATCAAAGCCTACGCAAAGTCAAGAGTTACTGGTTCGTGCAAATGGTGATTTGGTGAAAATCCATGCCGATGAGATTCTATACCTACAAGGTGATGATAATTACACGCATATTTTTCTTGCAAACGAGCAGAAGTTCACATGCGCAAATACCCTTAAAACATTGGCTGAAAAGCTGCACGCTTTTGACTTTGTGCGCATTCACAAATCGTATTGCGTGCCTATGAAAGCAATCACACGCATTAGCGGAAACCTCATATATATCAACGAAAAAGCACTACCGATTGGCAGCGCTTTCCGTGCAAATTTGATGACTAAGTTCTTGGTTATTTAACGTTTTGAAATTCTGAGATTTTCGCCTTTAAGCTAGCAGGGATATCAGAGGTCTGTTGTGGAACATAATTGCTTAAGGTGGTAGTGCCTTTATTTTCCCAAACCGAAACATACACACGCATAAGCTCGCCTTCTTGAATCATCGTAAGCGCAACATCAAAATAGCCTCGTGAGTCAGCACCAACACTGCTCGACATTATTTTCAGGTGGACCAATTCTGCATCTGGAAAATGATTTTTGGAATAGGTTAACATGCGTTTCCATTCGGCATTTTTACCCGTTTC
>CAZWXC010000434.1:0-3284 GCA_964637935.1 uncultured Flavobacteriales bacterium
AACTCATTTATGAGCCAAATCCAGAAGGTCATTCGGTAACACAAAGGCTAGCATTTTGGCAAACAGGTTGGGAAATACTCAAGCAAAATCTGGTATTTGGAGTAGGAACGGGCGATTTAGAAATTGAATACAAAGGCATGTATCAGCAACTTGGTTCTGACCTCGCTCAGGAATTTCAATTGCGAGCACACAATCAATATCTGAGTATTGCCATTGCACTGGGATTGATTGGCTTTTTGGTGTTTATAGCAAGTATCATTTTGCCTTTTATCACTCGGAAAAATGCAAACACCTATTTATACATCGGTTTTTCAATCATACTTTACTTGAGTATGATCAATGAAGACACACTTGAAACACAGGCTGGCGTTACGCTTTATGCTTTTTTCAACAGCTTTTTTCTTTATGCTTTAAGATCGCTTTCGCCAAAAGACGCCAAAGCAGAAGAGTAAACCTCAATGGTTTTTCGTGCGGTTTCTGCCTTAGAAAATTGCTTGATTTTCTCCAATCCGGCAGCAACAAATTCGGCTTTGAGTGATTCGTCATGAATCAATCGTAGCACATGATTGCCCAACGTTTCGTCATCGGCTACATCGGCTAACAAACCGTTTTTTTCGTGTTCAATAATCTCGATGATGCCACCGGCTTTGGTAGCAACTACGGGAACTTTTGCACAAAGTGCATCCAAAATACTGGTTCCTAAACCTTCTGTTTCTGAAGTGATTAAAAAGAGATCTAATTCTGGTAAAATGTCAATGATATCATCTCTAAAACCAGTAAGATAAATGTGCTCTTTCATGCCTTCTGTTGCGATGGCCTCCATCACTTCTTTGCGCATTGGCCCATCACCAATAGCAAAGTACTTGGCTTTTAAACCCGATGCTACCAAACGCTTGGCAGTACGGATAAAAGTGAAATAATCTTTGTGCGGAGCAAGTGCTGCCACGTTGCCAATGAGCATATAATCATCAGGCATTTCAAACTCTTTTCTGAGCTTACTGGTTACTTTGTATTTCGAGAATTTTTCAATATCTACTCCGCTGTGAACCACGGTTAGTTTCGATTTATCTTGAATAGAAGGCGCCATAATTTCCTTTATGGCATTGGAAACACAAATAATCTTAGCAATCTGCGGGTGATTGTATTTGTAAGCGCTCATTCCGGTTTCTTTCACCGCAAAATCGACCCTGCGCGATACAATGATGGGTAATTCCATTTGCGTAAGCACGGCACTTAAAATGGCAAAATTGTGGGCGTGCGAGTCGTGCACATGAATCATGTCTATTTTTTCTCTACGGCATATTTGTGCCACTCTAAAACCAACCATTGGGTTGGCTGAAAACCCTTTGAAATAAGTAACATGATTGATGTGTTTTTTCAAGCAATACTTGTGCACAGCCGAGTTAAAAGGACACATGATTACTTGATGAAATCCCAAAGCTTTTAGCTCTTCGGCTAAATAAAGCAGCTGCTGCTCGCCTCCGCGCCACGTTTTTGGTGATGAAATATGAAGTATCCTCATAAAGGAATTTACTGAAGCTTAAGCAGTTTGTAATATTTTAAATAAGTGGCTCGCGTAGATTGCGTGCAAATAACCCAGCCGAAATATCCGTCTAAAAATCCACGCTTCAAAATGTAACTTTTGATAAACTTAGCCATTGATTTTACAATGATTTTCGGCCACGATGATCTTATTCCAGCTTCAAATTTCGCTTTAGCACTTATATCTGTAAACTTCTCGATTTGACGCTTGTGTTCATCAATGGTGTAAAACGAATAATGAAGCAAATCACCTTTCAAGTGATGGATTTTTGATCCTGCATTAAGCTCATACCTATCGTGCGGATTTACGCCTTTCCACGCACCTAATTTTTTGTTGACTAATCGCAATTTAGTGTCAGGATACCAGCCGCAATGCTTGATCCATTGCCCACAGTAATTGGTCAATCTATTCATGGAGTAGCCATCACAGTCAAAATTTGATTTTGCGGCCAGCACCGATTTTTGGAGTGTTTCGTCCAATGCTTCATCCGCGTCAAGCGAAATGCAATGATCAAAAGTAGCTTCTGCCAAAGCGAAGTTTTTCTGCTGAATATGACCAAGAAATTTTTGATGAATGACACGAGCTCCAAGGCTTTCAGCAATTTCAACGGTGCGATCAGATGATAGAGAATCTACCACCAACACTTCGTCTGCAATGCCTTGCACACTGCGAATACAGCGCTCGATATTTCGCTCTTCGTTAAACGTGATGATGACGGCTGATAGTTTGATCATCTTTTATTCTTGTAAAAACACTCTTCGCACACGTTGCGAAATTTTGGTAAGAATTTCATATTGAATGGTTCCCAGCTTTTGGGCCATTTGCTCCACTTCCTGGCCGCCTTCAAACACAATGACTTCATCGCCTTCTTGCGCATTGGTTTGGCTTACATCAATCATACACATATCCATACAAATATTGCCAACGATGGGGCAGCCAATGCCTTGCCACTTCAGGCTCCAAGCACCATTGCTCAATCTGCGATCAAGTCCATCGGCATAGCCTACAGCCACGGTTGCAATCTTGCGTTCGTAATCGGCCTTGCCTTTCAGGCTGTAGCCAACTACTTCGTTTGCTGCAACGGTTCTGATCTGTACAATGTAACTTTTGAGCGTGCCAAGCGCGTGCACAAATTTGTTGTGTTCGCTGCCTGTAAATCCGTACAAACCAATGCCTAAGCGCACCATCTCAAAATGGTATTGAGGAAAACGAACAATGCCCGTTGAGTTGAGGCAATGCCTCATAAAATCGTATCCTAGGCCTTCAGAAATTTGTACTGCTAACTCCTGAAAACGCGCAATTTGCTGATGTGTAAAATAGTCTGCTTGCTCACTATCCGAAGCAGATAAATGCGTGAAAACACTCTGCACGTGAATGTAAGGCGTGTCTTTTAAAATCTGAATTGCTTCTAATAAATCACTATCATCAAAACCCAGGCGGTGCATGCCCGTGTCAAGTTTTAAATGAATAGGAAATGTTTGAAAAAAGTGGCGAAAACTCTTGGCTGCAGCAACAAATTCGCGCAAGCTTCTCAGTGAGAAAATTTCGGGCTCTAATTCAAATTGAAGCAAGCTTTCATAAGCATTTTGTTCAGGACTCATCACCATAATAGGTGTGCGAATGCCTTGCTTGCGCAACTCAATTCCTTCATCGGCATAAGCCACGCCTAAGTAATCAACCTTTTGCGCTTCTAAGAAATTGGCCACTTCTACACCGCCACTGCCATAAGCAAAGGCTTTCA
>CAZWXC010000435.1:0-3284 GCA_964637935.1 uncultured Flavobacteriales bacterium
CTTCAGCAAGAGGCTGCGCGTAAACTTGGTTATAGCGTTGCGCAAACCATGCGCGTTGCACAAAGCTTGTACGAAGCAGGTAAGATTACTTACATGAGAACCGATTCGGTTAATTTGAGCGATACCGCTATTGAAGGTGCTACAGCTGAAATTAATTCTGAATACGGCAATGAGTATTTAAATCCACGCAAGTTCTCGACCAAAACAGCAAACGCCCAAGAAGCTCACGAAGCAATCAGGCCAACTTATTTTAATAGAAGAGAAGTTTCTTCTGATGGCAGAGAGCAGCGCTTGTATGAATTGATTTGGAAACGAGCCATCGCTTCGCAAATGAGTGACGCTAAGTTGCTTAGAACCACGATTAAGATTTCTAGTCAAAACATTGATGAGTTGTTCGAAGTAAAAGGCGAGATCATCACATTCGATGGATTTTTAAAAGTTTACCTCGAAGGTTCGGATGATGAGAACGAAGAAGAAGAAAATTCTAACCTTCCAAATGTTTCTGAAGGCGAGCACTTGATGCTAGATGGAGTAGAAGTGACCCAGAAGTTTACAAATCATCCACCAAGATATTCTGAAGCTGCGCTCGTTAAGAAGCTCGAAGAATTGGGTATTGGACGTCCATCTACGTATGCACCAACCATTAGCACGATCCAAAAAAGAGGTTATGTGGTGAAGGAAGACCGTGAAGGTCATGAGAGAAAATATAAGGTAATCAGTCTTGCTAAGAACCGAGTTTCGGAAGAGATTAAGACAGAAAACACGGGTGCTGAACGTAACAAAATGTTCCCGACAGATATCGGAACGGTAGTGAATGACTTTTTGGAAGAGCATTTCAACACCATTATGGATTATCATTTTACTGCAAGTGTGGAGGAAGAATTTGACCACATTTCTCGCGGTGAGTTGGAATGGACCAAAATGTTGCACAAGTTTTATCAACCATTCCATAAAAAAGTAGAAGATACACTAGAAAATAGTGAACGTGCTTCAGGTGAGCGTGAACTTGGAACCGATCCAAAATCAGGCAGACCTGTAATAGCAAGATTAGGCCGATATGGACCTATGGTTCAAATAGGTAGTACAGAAGAAGGTGAAGAAAAACCTCAATTTGCTAAACTACGGGTTGGTCAAAGTATTCAGACCATCGAGTTAGAAGATGCCCTTGAGCTGTTTAAGCTTCCTAGAACGGTTGGTCAATATCAAGATAAAGACATAGTTGCTTCAACGGGCAGATTTGGTCCTTTTTTAAGATTTGATGGCGCATTTTATAACATCGGAAAACTCGATCCATTAGAAATAGATCTTGAAACTTCAATCACGGTCATAGAAGAAAAATTGGAAGCAGCTCGCAAAGCTCTGATCCATGATTTTGAAAATGATCCACCTATAAAAGTGATTCAAGGCCGATATGGACCTTACATGACTGTAGGTAAAGAAAACTACAAGCTTCCAAAAGATATTGATCCAGAAGCACTCACTTTGGAAAAATGTTTAGAAATTGCAGAAAATTCGCAACCTACAAACAAAGGCGGAAAACGTGCTGCAACGAAGGCTAAGCCTGCGTCTAAGCCAAAAGCAAAACCAAAAACTAAGGCTAAGAAGTAATTGAGTATGAGCTTTTCATCCTATTTTAAAGAAGATTTTGTCATTGCTAAGTCAGCTAAGCAAGGCAGTTTAGGTGAATACATCACAGATTATTCAGAGGATATTGATTTTAAAGACTTCGATTTCGCATTGATATTTATCAATCAAGGCGAATCAAATCAAAATCATTTCGAAACTCTCATTATGGAACAAGTGTCCACACTTTTTCCTGCAGGATTCGAACCTAGAATACTCAATATGGGTGTTTTGGTAAAAGGCGCTTCTTCAAAAGACACAGAAGCTGCGGTTGCTGATATTGCGGAAGAATTGATCACTGCACGCGTCATTCCCATTATTATAGGAGACAGGAGAGAAATTACTATTGCTGCATATAAAGCTTTTGAAAAGACAGAAAGTGTTGTCAATTTAACAGCTATTGATAATACTTTGAACATTCAAAATGGAGCTGAAGAAGGTTACATGTCAACCATTCTACAAACACAGCCAAATTATCTATTTAATTTCTCAAACATTGGTTATCAAACTTATTTGACTGATCCGAAAGAACTGTCATTGGCCGATCAATTGTTTTTTGATGCTTACAGACTTGGTGAAGTAAGAGGTAATATTTTGAGTACTGAGCCTATTGTGCGCGGGTCTGAAATTGTAACCTTTTCAATGGACGTGGTAAAGTCTTCTGACTTTTCCTCTAATTACTCTCCACAGCCAAACGGTATTTATACAGAAGAGATTTGCCAATTGATGCGCTTTGCTGCATTGAGCGAGAAATCAAAAGTCATATTGATAACCGATATAAACTTTGAAAGCGCCAGCAAGGTGGATGCTTTGCTCGTTGCAGAAATGCTCTGGTGCTTTTTTGAAGGTTTTTACATGCGAAAAACAGAAATGCCTCATGCAAAAAGCACAGGTTTTTTGAAGTATCGTGTTGCATTAAAGGAAGATGAATTTCATTTAATTTTTTACAAAAGCGTAAAGACTGATCGTTGGTGGATGGAAGTTCCAGTGCCACCAGAATTTGCCAATAAATACAGAAAACATCATCTAATTCCATGTAATTATGACGATTACAAGGTAGCAACAGAAGATGATTTGCCTGATAGATGGTGGAAAGCATACAAGAAAATGCTTTAGTAAATCCTTGATTTATCGGCTGCTTCAACCAATTGGTGTTGAAAAATACACACCTTCGTGGAAAAAAATTGACACCATTTGTATTTTCTCTATTTTAGCCCTTCCCAAACTTACCCTGTATTAACAACTATGATAAAAGGTAAACTTAAAACTATAGCGCTCCTCTTTATTACGACATTTTCACTGTCAGCTGTTGCTCAACAAGATCCTCAGTTTAGTCAAAACATGAACAACAAGCTTTTTGTCAATCCTGCATATGCGGGAATGAATGACGGTATTTGTGGTTACATGTTAGGTCGTCATCAATGGAGTGGTTTTGAAGGCAGGCCAGAAACTTATGTTTTTGGAGCTCATGGCACATTTACAACTCCAGTGATCAATATGCGAAGTGGCGGTGGATTAACTATTGTTGGTGATGCATTAGGTCAACAACACTTCTTTGGGTTAAAAGGTCAATATAGTTTGCATGTTCCATTAAAGTTTGTTGGTGGAAACCCAGGTCATTTGGGCATAGGAGTTTCTGTTGGTCTTTTACAATTTTCCTT
>CAZWXC010000436.1:0-3278 GCA_964637935.1 uncultured Flavobacteriales bacterium
TCAAACCTGCAACCCTCAGAGCCGAAATCTGATATTCTATTCAGTTGAACTACGGGGCCTAAAAACCGAGAGCAAATATAAGAGTCGTCCGAAGTAACTGAAGGTATTTTTTAATGAAGATGTTTCTTCTGTTCATGTTACGCATTTTGTTTTAACGTAGAAAAGCAGCTATTGCATGAGCTGAAAGCTCATTTAAATTGAATTTATATCTTTAGTCGATATTTATAACTATTTCATCGAAATAAATTCAATTTTAAACCTATGAAAAAATATTTTACTCTAATTGTGTTATTACTCGCGATTGCTTCATTTTCCAACATGAAAGCTCAATCTATTTATGAGTTTTCAACTGCTGGAGCATCGGGAAATGAAGGTCCTACACAAGCCCAGCTAAATTCAGCATATTCTTCTACAAGTTTAAGTGGATCAGTTACCTCCTTATCGGGTATTCAGCGATGGATTGTACCTTCTTCAGGTAGTTATTCAATTCTCGCAAAAGGCGCTCAAGGTGGCGGTGCAGCCGGTGGATTAGGAGCATCTATGGAAGGTGAGTTCGATTTACTTGCTGGTGATACATTATTTATCATAGTTGGGCAGCAGGGCGAAACCTACAATGGAATCAATCACGCTGGTGGTGGAGGATCTTATGTAGTTGAAGGTGCGTCAAATAATATCTTAGTAATTGCTGGTGGTGGAGGCGGTTCGTCAACTTCTGGAACCATGACTGAAGGTACTTCTGCGTTAAACGGTCAAAACGGTGATGGAGCCAGTCAAGGACTTGGTGGAACAGGAGGACAAGGAGGTTCAGGAGCGAGTTGTAGAGGTGGCGGTGGTGCAGGTTGGCTTACCGCGGGCGCAGTTGGTGGTTGTGGAGGAGCAGCTGGTCAAGGAGGTATTCCATTTTCTCTTGGAGGTCAAGGTGGTGGATTGGCAGGTCTTGGCGCTGAAGGTGGCTTTGGTGGAGGTGGCTCTTCTGAAGGTACAAATACGACATGGAGCTATTGTGCCGGTGGCGGTGGTTATTCTGGCGGTGGTGGCGGCTCTGGCGCATCTACTGCTTTTCGTGGCGGTGGTGGTGGTTCTATTAACAATGGAATCAATCAAGTAAATGCCTCAGGCATTCAAACAGGAAACGGATCAGTAATAATAACTGCACTTTCTGCACCTGCACCCAACAATGCTGGAGCAAGTTTTTTTGTGAGTCCACAACCTGTTAGTAACACGGTATGCGCTGGCTCTACATCTATTGACGTTGTAATTCAGAATTATGGATCAAATCAAATTACAAGTCTAAATGTTAATTGGGCTTTGAATGGTGTTCCTCAAACTGCCATATCGTATACCTCACTTCTTGACACATTTGGAGGGACAGGAAACTCAACAGATACAGTTAATCTCGGAATTTTAAATTTTAGCGGTGCTACAGATATTGTTGCATGGACAAGCTTACCAAATGGTGTGGTAGATACTGTAAATTCAAATGATACAGCAAGCGCGGTTATCGACTCAGTAGTGACTGTTCAGCTTGACTTGGGGCCTGACAAAGTTTCTTGTTCGGGTGGAGCTTTATTCTTAGAAAATATTGGATCATCTCAAGTATTCAATTCATATGCATGGAGCACAGGTAGTAGTTTTTCAAATATTCTGGTTACAACACCTGGTTTTTACAGCGTCACAGTTACTTATGGTGTTCCCCAGTGCCAGGCAATAGATACAATTGAAGTGATAGCAGCTGCTAATCCTGTCGTAGATTTAGGAGCTGATTTTGAAAGTTGTGGTGAAGCCTTAATCGATGCTCAAAATGCTGGATTAGATTTTTCTTGGTCTAGCGGTGAATCTTCGCAAATGATTACGGCAGATACCACAGGATATTATGCTGTTACAGTGACATCGTCTGATGGATGTATTGGAATTGATGAGGTTTATGTTATTATTAATGCTCTACCTGAGGTTGATTTAGGTGAAGATTTTGAAATTTGTGTTGATAAAAATGAAGCTACTTTCATTGGTGTTAATCCTGTTAATACAAGTACATATCAATGGAATACAGGTGAAAATACGAGTAAAATTATTGTGGGTGTAATTGGCTCAAGTCTTGGGCTTCAAACCTTTTCATTGGTTGTTACTGACGAGAATGGCTGTATAGGAACGGATACTTTGAATGTGCTTTACAAAAATTGTCTAACGGGTGTTACGTCAATTAACCAAGATCAAAATTGGAAAGTATATCCAGTACCAGCAAATGATATGATCTATTTTGATTTGGATCAATTTTCCTCAAAAATTGCTATTGATATTTATGATATAGAAGGCCGCTACATTAAAAACCTGTATTCCGGTTCTTCATATGGGAATCAGCAAGTTTCATCAGATGTTTCTGATTTAACTTCAGGTGTCTATATGGTTAGAATTACTTCGAATGACTTTTTCTCGGTGAAGCAAATTGTGATTAATTAACTCGATTCTTAAACTGAAAAGGCGCCCTTGTTGGCGCCTTTTTTATTTCCAGTTTAATGGAAGTGTATGACTGAATTTAAAATCGAATATTTCGTACTGAATCGGTCCATTTTATTTTAGACTTTCAATAGCGAGTCTTGCAAACCAGTATTAAACTTAATTAAACGAAAAACCTAAGATTGTATTCATTAAAACAGGTGAAATTTTGTTAGATATTTCGGTTAGCGATCATGAATTAGATGACTTACTTTTTTCGGTAAGCGCAAAAAGTCATTCTTCGGTTCACTGGACACCTATTATCATAGCCAAGAAAGCAGCTGAATGGCTGGCACCGTCTGTTGGAATCAAAGTGTTGGATGTAGGTTCGGGAGTTGGAAAATTTTGCATTCTTGGTACATATTTCACCAAAGGTCATTTTACTGGAGTTGAATACAGGGCGCAGTTGGTGAATCAAGCCAAGAAAGCTGCTAAAAAGGCTAATATATCTAGTGTTCAATTTCTGCACGCAGATATGGCTTCAGTAGATTTTTCCCAATTCGATTCTTTCTATTTTTTCAATCCATTTTATGAAAATCTTGTTCCAGACATGGCAATTGATAGTGCAATAGAATTATCTGATCAAAAATACCATAGCTACTTAAAGCAAGTTTATAATAAGTTGGATCAATTAAAGGTGGGCACTCGCGTTGCTACTTATTGTGGGAGTGATGAGAAAATACCTCCGTCATACGAACTTGTCTTTAGTACTCCCGAGAAAAATAGTTTGCGCTTTTGGGTAAAAAGATAGCCAGATTTTCATCTATTATTGAGCCAAAAGAAAA
>CAZWXC010000437.1:0-3275 GCA_964637935.1 uncultured Flavobacteriales bacterium
TGTTGCGGGCGTTTCAGGTATTGCTTTAGCCGTTAGTGGCTTGGCACTCAGCATGATTGGTAACGTAGGTCTCGAATTCGACTTCTTGCCTGGTCAAGTGATCATCCGTTCGTTAACCATTGCGCTTGCGGCCTCTTCCATTTCGCTTATTGGCTCAATATTCTTAGCTGTTAAACTCTTTGAAACCAGTGCTTTTAGTCGTTTAATTTTAAATGCTTCGGTCTCTAAAGAATTGGGTTATGTGGGCACATCTACCAAAGAATTTGACTTGATTGGCAAAACTGGAAAAGCATACACAGACTTGCGCCCTTCGGGTAAAGTAGAAATTGAAGGAGAAATATATGATGCCACGGCTGAATCGGGTTTTATTGAGAAAGAAACGCCCGTGAAGGTGATCAATTATACAACTGCACAAATTAAAGTTAGAAGCTTGAAATAAGATAAGATTACACCCAAAATGACATTTCGTTTCCCCATATTCACCTTTCTTTTCTTGCTTTTTTTGAATGGTTATTCGCAAAAGCTGTTTGAAAAAACTTACGGAATTGATGATGGACTTGCCAACGTAAACATTGCTGACATAAAGCAAGATTGGAAAGGACAGCTTTGGTTTGCCAATTATGGCTCTGGTGTGAGCGTTTTTGATGGAAAAGACTTTACTCAATTTGACGAAAACGATGGCCTGACCAACCCGATGGTCAGATGCCTCGCTTTTGACGAAAACGAAAACCTCTGGGCTGGAACCGTTGGCGGTGGAATTAGCATTTTTATCAATGGCCGATTCATAGACTTTAAGGATACCATTGGTGGTATTAATGACCATGTTTACTCCTTATTTACCGATCGTGATAAGAATATTTGGATTGGAACAAAGGCTGGTTTATTCAAATACACCAAAGGGCGATTAGAAGGCATTAGCGAACGCTACAACCTACCCGATCAGCCTATACAAAGCATTGTGCAAGATAATAATGGTGCCATTTGGTTAGGATTTTGGGACAACGGTCTATACTGCTTAAAAGAATCGAAAACAGACAAACCTACCTATGAGCTTCAGTCTTTTACGGAGGAAAGCGGTCTGATCAGCAACAATATTTCATCCTTAGAAATTGATCATAACGGCAATTTACTTATTGGCACGTTCAGAGGTTTACAAGAAGCTACTTTAGATGATCTTGGACTCAACTTCAGCATTAATAAAACCAAAGATTTGCCCGATGCTCAGGTATTTGACATTACACATTCTAGGCAATTTGGACTTTGTGTTGCATTCGGAACCGAAGGCGTTTATCAATGGAGTCAAACCCAAAACACATGGCTGAAGCTTGACTTGAATAACGAGGGCTTGATCTACCACTTATATGATGACCGCGAAGGTTTTTTCTGGTTGAGCCTTTGGCAAGATAAATTGGTTCGGGTGAGTTCCACTTTCGTGAAAACGCATGACATTGGCACAAGCATTACTACAGCACTAAGCAGAGATTTAACGGCTTGTGGCTCTAAAATTTTGGCTGCTTATCCACACAAGATCATTGCTTTTGAAAACGGTACTTACTCAGACATGACTAAGGACCAAATTTTTGAACAACCTATAAATCAAGTACTTTGCCAAAGCGATAGCGAGTTGGTAGTTAATTACGGCAGCGGCTTATTCAAACGAATAAATGGCGTTTGGAAGGATATTTCATCTTATAAAGAATTTATAAATCGTCCGGTAACGGGCATTTCTACTGATCATGATCAACACTTGTGGATTGCACTGCAAGATGGTCCACCGATGAAATATGATGGCAACTCTTACTCGCTCATTCGCAGCGATGAGTTAGAAGAAAAGAATCGCTACGAGTTAATAGAAGCTTCGAAAAATGGCAGCATCTGGCTAAGCAGTCGCAAAACAGGATTGATCCGTGTAAACGGCAGCGACATCGATATCATAGGGGTAGAAAAACTTCCAGCAGGAAAAATTTCAGATCTATTTTCTGATCAACAAAACAACTTGTGGTTTACGTGTCAAGGATTTGGTGTTGGCTTGGTTACTCCCAATTTGGAAATAAAGCTGTTTGGCGAAGAATATGGATTTCCGCTTGACGTGAGAAGCATTTTGGTAGACCGAAATGGTTATATATGGGTGGGAGCCAAAAATGGAGTATTTGTATTAAACACAGAACTCGCATTAAACAATGAATATGGCTATGCGCTGCACATCAGTAGCAACGAAGGTTTACCAGACGATCAATGCCTGCCTAGCCAAATGGTAGAAGATAGCAAGGGAAATATATGGGTTGCTACAAAACGCGGGTTGGCAGAAATTGACTCAAAAGTGGCACTTCAGAGCTCCACGTTTATCTATCCTAAACTTCACATCGCTGGTATTAAAATGTTTTTTAAAGATGTGAATTGGCAAGCAAAGGGATTCGAAATAGATAAGAAAACCTATTTACCGAAAAATCTAAAACTTAAACCGAGCGAAAACCAATTGTCATTTGTAATCAACACGGTTTCGGTTCAAAATCAGAAAAACACGTTTTACAGATACCGTTTAAATGGGCTTGAAATAGAATTCAGTCCTGTGTCTTCTGCCCCGCTTATTACTTACCATGATCTGCGCCCAGGCGAATACACCTTGGTGGTAAAACCTTGCGATGTGCAAGGCATTTGCTCTGACGAGGAAATCAGATTTAGCTTCAAAATTTTAAAGCCATTTTACAACACTTGGTGGTTTTACACCTTGCTGTTTATTGTAGTAAACGGAAGTTTTGTAATCATTATCCGTGTTAGGGATAAAAACCTATTGCGAAACCAGCAAATTTTGGAAGAACGCGTTGCACAACGAACGCTCGAAATCGAAACCCAAAAACGCATCATTGAAGAAAACAACCGCGACATAACCGACAGTATCAAGTATGCCAAGCGCATTCAACGCGCCATGGTGCCGTCAGAAAAGGAAATCAGAAAAGTTTTTCCAGACTCATTTGCCATGTTTCTTCCAAAAAACATTGTTAGTGGCGACTTTTTCATGATCAATGAACTTGTTGACGGTAAGGTAATAACTGTTGCCGATTGCACTGGCCATGGCGTGCCTGGCGCCATGATGAGTATGCTGGGCTATGGATTGTTTCTAGAAGCGATCAAAGACAAAACCATTGAAACGGGAGACGCTGTTTTCAACTTTGTGTCGCGCAGCATTATAAATCAATTGAAACAAGATGGCCACGAAGGCGGCTCAAGAGATGGCATGGACGCCAGCATGTTTATTTACAAGAATGATACTCACG
>CAZWXC010000438.1:0-3275 GCA_964637935.1 uncultured Flavobacteriales bacterium
TTTGACAAAACATTTATTGAAAAGTGGAGATGTTTTGATTTCATCTAAAGGATCTTCTTTTCCTTGTGCTGTGTGGCGGGGCACGGTTAAGGCGGTGGCATCAACCCAATTTTTAGTGATTGACCTGAATACCCAAAACTTGATTCCAGAATTTTTAGTGTGGTATTTAAACACAGATGAGTTGCAACTTTATTTACAGCGTAATGCTCGAGGAAGCTCTATGCTTTCACTCAATAAATCTGTGTTAGAGGAGCTTGAAATTCCAATTCCTACCATCCAAATACAGGAGTCCATTGTAAACTATTACATGCTTTCTATGAAAGAAAACGAGCTGCAGCAAAAACTTGCAGCACTAAAACAAAATTTTACTGAAAAACAATTATTAAACTTGGTAGACAATCATGAATAAAATTACCGACAAAACCGAAATTGCCAGAGTTGTATGGAAAGCCTGCGATACATTTCGTGGAGTGATAGATCCTAGTCAATACAAAGATTATGTGTTGACTATGCTTTTCTTAAAATATGTGAGTGATGTGCATAAAGAAAAACGAGCCGAGTACCTAGTAAATTATGGTGGAGACGAAACGCGTACTAACAGAGCCATGTCTATGGAGCGATTTATTTTACCGGCAAGCTCTACGTTTGATTACCTGTATGACCATCGTGGCGATTCGAATATTGGCGAGCTAATTGATATTGCGTTGGCTGATTTGGAAGAAGCCAATCGTGAAAAACTTACGGGAGAAGATGGTGCTGGAGTTTTTAGAAATATCTCTTTCAATAGCAATAATCTGGGCGACACTAAAGATCGAAACTCAAGACTTAAGAACCTGCTGATTGATTTTACTGAATTAGAACTTGGGCCATCGCACTTAGAACATGATGATATTATTGGTGATGCATACGAATACTTAATCTCCAATTTTGCCAGCGATGCGGGTAAAAAAGCGGGAGAATTTTACACGCCTTCTGAAGTATCTACCTTGATTGCCAGACTCACAAAAAGCAAACCGGGAGCTAGAATTTACGATCCAACTTGCGGTTCGGCTTCTTTGCTCATTAAAGCAGGTAAGCAAGTGGGCGACAAGAACTTTTCGCTTTACGGCCAAGAGGCAAATGGCAGCACCTGGGCGTTGGCCGTGATGAACATGTTTTTGCATGAATTTGATAATGCATCTATTCGATGGGGCGATACCATTCGCAATCCAAAACATAAAGAAGGCGATGCGTTGATGAAGTTTGATACCGTGGTTGCAAACCCACCATTTTCATTGGATAAATGGGGTGCTGACATTGCTGAAAGCGATCAATATAGCAGGTTTTGGCGCGGTGTGCCACCAAAGAGTAAAGGAGATTGGGCATTTATTACGCACATGATCGAAAGCACTTATGCTGATCATGGTAAAGTAGGCGTGGTAGTACCACACGGTGTTTTGTTTAGAGGCAGCAGCGAGGGTAAAATTCGCCAGCAAACTATTAGTGAAAACTTGCTAGAAGCTGTGGTAGGTTTACCTGCCAACTTGTTCTTCGGTACAGGAATTCCGGCTTCAGTGCTCATTTTTAATCGTGCCAAAAACACCGACAATGTGCTGTTTATTGATGCTAGCCAAGAATATGATTCTGGTAAAAACCAAAACCGATTGAGCGAAAAACACTTGGATAGAATTGTTGCCACTTATGAAGGCTTTGCACAGGGCAAATACGAACCCGGTGTGATTGAAGAAAAATACAGCTACGTAGCCACCAAAGAAGAAATAGAAGAGAACGAATTCAATCTTAACATACCGCGCTACGTTGACACGTTTGAAGAAGAAGCCGAAATTGACATCGCAGCCGTGCAGAAAGAAATTGATACGCTGGAAGCGGAGTTAGAAGGCGTAAGAGCTGAAATGAAAGAATACTTGAAACAACTTTCACTGAACTAACATGAAACACCACGAAAAACTAAAACGCATAGACGAGCTGCAAAAGGAGATTGACGCACAAGGTGAGTTGAGCGCAGATGTAAAAAAGAAAATCAACTATAAGTTTAGACTTGATTGGAATTTTTATAGCAATAGCATGGAAGGCAATACGCTGACCATGGATGAAACGCGCAGCATAATGGTGGGCAACCTGACTGTGGGAGGCAAGCCAATAAAAGACGTGCTAGAAGTGAAAGGCCATGACAATGTAGTTGAAAACATCTTAAAAATGGGTAAAGGTGTATTGCGTCTTTCTGAAAAACGAATAATGCAAATGCACGCCAGCATTATGCATGAAGAGGACGAAGAAAAGAAAGCTCAAATTGGCATCTGGAAAACTATTCCTAACACCATTATTAATTACCGAAAAGAGAAAATTGATTTTGCATTGCCCTCTGAAGTGCCAGCAAAAATGCATGACTTATTGAATCGTTTAAACGCAGACATCGATTCAATAAACGCAGGTAAGAAAAACGCACCTCATCCAGTAGAAGTAGCACTTCAGTTTCATTTAGACTATGTAACTATTCACCCGTTTTATGACGGCAATGGCCGCACAGCTCGATTACTTACCAATTTGATTCTTATATCTTTTGGCTATCCACCTTTTTGGATAAAAACCGAAGAGAAAACTAGCTATTACCAATACTTAGCAGATGTACAGGCCTATGGCGGCAAACCAGATCTACTCTTTGCCTATATGGCAAACATGATCATTCGCTCTCAGCAATTGGTGATTGATGCCACGCAAGGAAAAGTGATTGACGAACCAATCGATATAGATAAAAAAATCTCGTTGTTTGCAAAAGAACTTGATGGCGTAGATGAAGACGAGGAAGTGAAAATTGCTATGAGTAGCGACTATTTAGAAAATTTGCTTGACAATTGGTTAGGTGATTTAGTACTCGAAGCTATTCCGCAACTTCAAAAGTTTAACCAATTTTTTACAGATACGACACATTATGTGAGTCTTGGTTATAATTACAGCGCTTCTCTTCAATTTGTGAATGATAATCCTCAAGATGTAAAAGAAAAGCTCCGCGAAAAGTTCACCCAAGACGTCAAGGATCGTATTAGGAGCGAAGCAAAGTTTGATATAACAACACGTTACGGAAAATTCAAAAAAGGTGGGCTCAAAACCTTTGGATGCAATTATGATATAAGAATAGATTTTGACGAAGTTAAATATGCAGTTTTCGTAGATGAATTTAGCCAAGATGGTCCTAAGAGTTCTGTTTTACAATTTGAGCGATTACTGCATAAAGAAGTGACCAAAGCAGAAATCACTCAATTAGTGAAAATGTTGTG
>CAZWXC010000439.1:0-3275 GCA_964637935.1 uncultured Flavobacteriales bacterium
TGGTCAAAAGTCGGTGACTGTGGTTTTGGTTGTAAAACAGTCCTAAATCGCTTCCTAAAGGCAAAATATTAGTAGCGTTTTTGTCGCCATTGCACATCACCGTGTGTATATTTCCTAAGCTGTCATAACCAATAATCTTGCTTTGTGCTAGTGTTTTGCCTGCTTCATAAGCAAGGAAAATCATACTAGAGTCAACGGTAATTGGCTTTTGAACTCGGGCACCCGTTTTATCATAAAAATGAACCTTATGATCATTAGTTAGCGCAATAAACATATCGTTGCCTTGCAAGCTGGTGTAGATAAGCTTCTCCTTTAATGGAGCTTTTAAATCAGGTTTTTTCCACCCTTTTACATAATCGCCATTAGCATCTAGATTGATGAGTTTGGTACCATTGCATGTAATAATCCTATAATCGCTTTTCTTGTTGTATTTCACTGCCAAAGGAGCCACAGCTGTGGAATCCAAAAGTGCAATCGGATATTTTTCTACGTATTTGCCATTTCGATCAAGCAAATGAGTTTTTGATTTGGTATTGAACAGCAGTTGAAATTTTCCAGTGTCAAATCCATCGACAAAATCAATGTCGCCCACAATTTGTTCGTTAAGCTGCTTTCGCCAAAGTACTTTGCCTTCGCGGTTTATTAGGTAGAGCTGGTGATTGTGATCTTGAACCAAAAGCTCGGGTTCTTTGGTGTAATGGTTTTGAAAAAGCCAAGGTCCGCAGCAAGCGCTTGTATCCAAGGTTGTTGTCCAAAAAATAGGCGCTTTGTCTACAATTTCAGAGTGATGAAGTGCAGCCAAAGAATAGAAAGTTTGACCAGGCATTTCGCTGAACGACTGAAAAAGTAGTGCGTTCAATTTTGATGCTCTTCCCACATTAAAATTGACAAATGGATTTGGCTGCGCCATACGTTCTGGACACAAATACATGCTAAAACCTGCTTCGGTTGCTAGGTCAGAAAGCAGCGCGTAGTAGCTTGAATTTTGAACTTTATCATCGGCCAAATAATCGTCAATGAGCTTTGAAAGTTGCTCAAAACTACTTCCGTAAATACTCACATTTCCGATCTTAGCTTTGAAAGCTTCTCCGCTCCATTCGGGTACAAACCATAGCTTTTCGGTATGTGGTAAGGTGCTTACAGAAATAGGAATACCATGATAATCAGCACTGTTGTTGTCTGCTGAAACCGAGTCGTTTTCAAAAAAGAAGAAAACGTTTTCGTGGCCGTTTAGCGTTTCGGTAGTATAATTAACATAACTGATGGCATAAGCTGTCTGATCAAAAACATTAAAAAGTGTAATGCCTATTTTTGCAGGAATGTATCGCAAAAGATTGTGGTCCACAGCAACTACATTGTCTAGCTTGTGCTGCGTGCTCATGCCGTTTATGATAAGCCGATGGTTTTTGTTTTGTCCTTCAAAGGCGCACCAACCTGTGTTTGGTAATTGCTTTTGTAGCTCGCTGTAAATTGGACTCGCAAACGTTTTCATCAGAAACCGATCTAAAGCCGAAGTTTTGAAAACGATTTCAATTTGAGACTTATGTAAAAACGAACTGAACGCATGTTGCACCGCCTCAAACTCTTGTTCTTCTAACACTTCCGTGGAATTGCCTTTGCTGTTTAAAACGTGAAAATTCTGTTGAATGCTCAGCGTAAAGTCGCTTAGTTGAGATGTGAATTCGTCCAAGTTTCCTTCCGTAATTAAAGTGAGTCCGCCTGTTTCACTGAAAGAAAGAAGTAACGGTTGTTGAATATTTACAATTGGCTGTAAAAGCTTCAATGTGTTAGAATCGATGCCAAAGCTTCCGAAAAAATAATCGAAAACGTGATTGGTGTCTTGCAGCATTTGTGCGAGTTCTTCGCCAGATTCACAACGAATAATAACATGCGCATTTTGTGGCACAAGTGACAATGGATTGACCGTTTCGCTGGTTTTGTATTGCTGAAATCCAAACCAAGCTGCTATGCCAATGGCCAAACCGATTACTAGAATTAAAAAAATACGCATGAAGCAAATGTATGTGGTGAAGTGGGGTGGAAGTGAGGCAAAGGCTGAGATTATTAAAGGTCTATTATGAGTTGTGTGGGCAATAGCTGATAGCTTTTGCGGTGCTGTGGTGTTATTCCAAACGCTTGGATGGCTTCACGATGTTTTTTTGTGGGATAACCCACGTTTTTATGCCAATCGTATGCAGGAAAATCTTCATGAATCAGTGTCATGTAATAATCGCGGTACGTTTTAGCCAAAATAGATGCAGCAGCAATACTTCCGTTTTTCGAATCTCCTTTTATAATGAATTCATAAGGAATATCGAGCTTGGTTCTGAATCTGTTTCCGTCAATCAGCAAATATTCTGGTGAGATTGCCAATCGTTTCACAGCGCGATTCATGGCTAAGAAAGATGCGTTTAGGATATTGATTCGGTCAATGAGAATGGGCTCAACAAAACTTACTGCCCAAGCCAAGGCTTTTTCTTGAATAATGGCTGTTAACTCTAAGCGTTTTTTCTCGCTCAATTGCTTGGAGTCATTCAGGTTTGGATGCTTGAAATTGGCAGGCAAAATAACTGCTGCGGCCACCACTGGCCCAGCCAAGCATCCGCGACCTACTTCATCGCAACCAGCTTCTAATCGTTTGTTATTGAGTCTTGCTTTTAGCACTCAGCGAAGCTATTGTTTTTACAAAACAAAAAGCCGCAACTCCTAAAAGTTGCGGCTTCTCCATCATTGAAAAAACTAACCTATTATCTGCTTGCCCCGAGGCTAATCATCATCACAAACTCATCATAAATCGCTCTATCACCTAGGTTGTCAAAAAAGCTTGCTGAACCATATTTTACATTGAATTTAGTTCTGTCTATTTTCATTTCGCCATAAGCGGCAAATTTTCCATCTGTAATTTCAACCTTAGCGGGAAAAGAAACTTCGTTGCTCAGTCCTTTAATGGTAAGCGTTCCCGTAATATTTGTGTTCAAATTCTCTTCAGTCGGTTTTGTGTATTCCACTTTCGTGATCACAAAAGTTGATTCTGGAAACTCGCCAGTATTGAAAAAATCTTGAGAGTTTAAATGCCCTTCAAGTTTGTTTTTGCCTTCGCCTTGAATGTCGGTAACCTCAATCGTGCTCATGTCTACGATAAATGAGCCGCCTTTCAATTTATTGTCTTCTATTTCAATGGAGCCGCTTTTTAAAGCTACTGTGCCTTGGTGAGATCCTGTTATTTTTTCGGCATGCCATGCAATGGTGCTTGCTGTTGGCTTGAGGGTGAGTGT
>CAZWXC010000440.1:0-3273 GCA_964637935.1 uncultured Flavobacteriales bacterium
CATTTTATCGCCTTTGTTTTCTTGACTCACAATGGCGCTGCTTAGTTTAATTATGCTTTCGCGAAGCACGGTGCACAATCCTTTAAATTCTTCGAAAGTGCAAATCCAAACGCCCTCTTTCATTCCTAAACGATCCATATCGCTTGGCATGGCATCCGTAACCAACACACCAACGTCAACGCCTCTTTCACGCATATCGGCTTTAAATTTTTCTATCCAACCGGCTTGAAAGTCTTTGGTGCGCTTGCTTTCATAGTAAATGGTTCCACAATTTTGAGCCGTGCGCGTATTCACAGTTTGAATGCAATCACCACCGCGCGCGCCTTTCTTTATTTCTTCAATTCCGTCAAGAGGAAATTGCGCTGAAAGCCACTCCTCTATTGCTAACTCTTGCACTTCGCCCTGCATTTGCATAGAACCTTGCTCTTGCTTGCGCTTCATTTCTTCGGTAAGCTTTTTCTGATCTTCAAGCTGCTTGAGCAGCTCTTTCATCTTAAGCTCATTTTTGTCTTCTTCCGATTTTCTGATTTTATCTTTCTCTAGCGAAAGCATTTCGTTGAGCTTCTTTTGAGATTCGGCCTCTACGGCTTCTTTCATCTCTTCTTTTTCACGCTTCAATTTTTCAATTTCGGCCTTGCTCCTATTCAGTTCTTTTAATTGCTCAGACTTTTCACGCAGTTCTTTCTGCATTTCTGCAAACTGATCTTTAACGTCCTCGTTCAATCGCTCTTTTAGCTTTTCTTCCATCAGCTTACGCTCTTCTTTGAGTTTGCTGTCTAATCGCTCGCGAAACAGTTCATTTTCCTTGCGTTTCAGTTGCTCAAATTCTTCGCGTGCTTTGCTCAATGACTCAGCTTCTTGCTGAAATTTGGTTCTTTCTACCTGAAGCTGAGCATTATATTTCTTTTTAAGATCTTCTTCAAGTTGATGAGAAAGGATGTCATTGACATCAATGTCTTGATGGCAATTTGGGCACTTGATTTGGGTTTGCTGTTGCATTTTTCGAAACTATTAGAGCAATGCCGAAGTTATGATATTGAGAACAAGAAGTTATTGAATGATTTTAGTTTTCATAACATGATATGTTATGTTCCCTACATAATCTTCTGCTTCAGATACAATAAACAAAGAGTCATTATTTTCAAAACCAAGTTCAACCGGATTTATCAATTGGTAAAACGTTTTTATATGTCGATTAAAAAACTCTTCCGCAACTAATTTTGTATCTAAATAGTTTGCTGTATCTGATACCAAAGTGAATACTTCATTCAGTCCTTGATCATTCTTTTTGTAGCACTTAACAGAGTATTGTTTCAGAAAATGATTATCCGAAATAATTCCATTTAATTCTATTTGGGAATTTAAATTTATATCTATTATTGAGGGTATTCCCGAAGGCGGAAAGCCTATTGTAGGGTATTCGGTATCTTGAATATCAATCTGAAACTGAAACGGCCAAGAATTTTTTAAACTATCTTTTACCGTTATTTCAACATCAATTTTACCGAATGGAGGTTCGTCAACATAAGAATAGTATGTGTTTGAATTTGCTACAGAACCAGAAACCCAAATACGGAACAGACAACTTAAGTTAACCGTATCAATCAATGGGTTTAAATCGTGTTTCGAGAATTCGAATTCGTTTTGATCTATTAAGAAACCATTTTCATGCGTGGCCTTGATTTCAATGTATTTTAGATCAATCTGACTTTTATAATGGCATTCTACTCGAAATCTATCCCCAGTAACTTCATAATTTCCAGTAATACCAACGTCCACTTTTTCTGCGTTATAGTAGCAGCTTTGATCCATGTATTTAGCTTTTGCATTATAATTTACTGCGTTAATATCCATGCAACCGCTGCGATTACATGATGAATGAGCCAAAACGACAAGCATAAAGGCAAAGGATAAAGGAAACGATTTTTTCATTCTTTTAGCTGAATTAACGAAACAAGAAAACGTTTGAACTTTGATCTATTTTCATCATCGGGTGCTGTTTTAAAAGGACTAATACTCAAACCAAAAGCACCATAAAAGCCACCAAGATAAAGTGGGAAATCAAAATCTCTCTTAACTGTGTAATATGGATTTTCTAAAAACTCATCGTCAACGTAATACAGACTATGCTCCGCATTTATTACAACAGCATTTGTTTCTAACGCATTTTTTTTCCAAAGAGCCGTATTTCTGAAGCCGAAATCAAATTTTAAAGCAAATGTATTATTGAGTTTTCGTTCAAATGAAACACCAGTATTGAGTGACCAAAAATTATTCTTAACGTTTTGATTATCGGTGACAACATTTATTTCTGACTGTGTCAAATAATAACTTTCTACTCCATCTATGTTCAAGGACGAATTTATTAGATTTCCGTATGTTATTGGAATATCTCTTCTTATAAAATCATGTTCATATTGGTCTGCATTGTAAGACGCATACACTTGAAACTTCATTTCTCTAAATGAGTGCGAAAATGTAAAGCCAAGTTGATGTGAGCTTGAATGTAATTTAGTCCCAAAAAACTTGCTGTCAAAAAACAAGAATCCGATTGTCTCGGCTACACGAAAATTTGGAGCGTTTTCGTAAGGGTCACCGCTGAACATGTAATAATACCGAGCTATTCTATCAATACCATAATTAAAAGTTAATTTCTTAGTTATGGCATAATTGAACTTAAACCTCGTGCCTCTTGGTTCATCTGCTTTGAACTCAAGGTATTCATTGCCAGAAATAGGGTCTACCCAGGTCCAATCATTCATCACAAATTGTGATTGAAGATTTGGTGTGACTCGCATTCCTATTACTTGAAGGTCAAATGAAAACCGTGATGTTTGTGCATATATATATCTGCTGCATAAAACACATAAAAGAATTATTAGTGAGGTTCTAATATTCTCAAATCCTATTTTTTGACGTCCTACCATTGTAACGCCAAAAGAATAAAAAAATTAGTTTTTCTACAACCCCTTTTTCGGCCCAGAACGTGAAATGGTAATTTCACCTCTCATTACCTTTGGTTCATTGTCTCGGTCTATATACTTCAATACATAGCTGTATGCGCCTTGCTGAAAGTATTCGCCATTGTTTTGAATACCATTCCATCCTGCTTTTGGGTCTTCAGTTCTAAAAAGCTCATTACCCCATCTATCAAAAATGGAAAACTCAAAACCTTCTGTTTTAATGCCTTCACCTTCTATGTAAAACACATCATTTAAACCATCGCCATTCGGTGTAAATCCAGTTGGGATGTAAAAGATAGTTTCATACTTA
>CAZWXC010000441.1:0-3272 GCA_964637935.1 uncultured Flavobacteriales bacterium
TTTAAAACAGGCGCGGTAGATTACATCACCAAACCTTTCGATTCTGAGATTTTGGTCTATAAGCTTCGGGCATTGCTAAGCCGAACAATAAGCGAAGAACCTTCTATTCAAATGCAAGTTGAAATCGGTCAATTTCTATTTGACAGCGACTTACGGTTACTCAAGCACCATGGAGTTGAACGCAGACTATCACCTAAAGAAAGCAATGTATTGAGCCTGCTGGCCAACCATCAAAACAAATTGGTAACACGCGAACAAATCATAGCAGCTGCCTGGGACGAAGACAATTATTTCACCCGCAGAAGCATGGATGTATACATGGCCAAACTGCGCAAATACTTAGCCTCCGATCCAAACGTGAAAATCACAAGTTTGCACGCTGGTGGTTATATGTTGGTGACTTTAAGAAAATAACTACACCAACTTCCCAATCTCCTTCACCAATAAACCCACCTCGGCTAGGCTGGTAAACACGTTGGGCGTGATTGTGCATTTGGCTGATGCTGAACATCGCAAAAAAGCGATGCTCCAAAACTGGAATTTTATGTGGGCAGCACATGGTGAAAGGTTGCTTCAATTCATTTTGATGCTATGATGTCACAAGCTGCTTGTTTTTTACAAAGCTTCCATTGCCTGCAACAATCCTGCGTTTTTTTTACACAAAACGAGTGCTGCCAACAAAAACGGCATCAGAAAACCAGCAGTTATTCAACGTTTTTTCTTGTGCCGCCATGTCCGCCAGCTACAATTCCTATAATTTTGATATTGAGGTAGATAAAACGAAAAAATTGAATCAATGGGTTTTGCATGTATGCCTTTTGAGCACGTGTTATTTTCTTTTTCATGGTGTAGTTATTCAGGAATTAACCACCAAAATGGTTTCATTTTGGCTTTATAGATAAAAGCATAATGCAGCGCTAATTTGAGCCAGTGACCAGCCAAACCAATTTCGCCAAATGTCTTTTTTAGATCACGCCCTTGCGAGTTTTTGTACTTGACATAATCTGGAACAATAGGATAAGTAGTAATGCTTATTCCGCTGCCCGATGTTAAACCAAAACCAGCCGAAGCAATGCATGCCGCGCCCATATTGCCTAGCGAACCTTTGTGATGTAATGATGGTTTTCCGGTTTTAATAGAATCAATAATGTTGTCTGCTACTAGCTTGGCGGTTATTCCTGAAGGCATTCCGGTGCGTGGCGGAGCGGGAAAAATCTCTGTTCCGTTTGCGCTTTTTCTTGGTTTTGAAATGCTATGCGGAGGTGCAAATGCAATGCCTGGCGCAAATATGTTTGGGTAGCTTGGGTTTTGGTAAGTTTCTGGCCAATCTTGTACCGACCATTCTTCGTATGGCTTTGCCGAATAATCAGCATCTACTATCATAAAGCCTTTAAAAAGCTTTTCGGTGATCTCTAGTCCTGATCGATCAAAGGCTTTGAATCCATGTCCTGAAAAGGCAGGAATGAGCATAGCAAAGTCAAATGCATGGGCACCAAAGGCACCATCAAGAGTTTCGTAATGCATGGTTTTGTTTTCAATTTTTTGCACTCCAGCGCCTAAAATCCAATGTATGTTGCGGTCTTCAAAAACCATTTCAACCATTTCGCTCGATTTCATGGCCTTGCCTTGATAAGAAAGCAGCATGCCATCCATCCCAAAATCGCCTAATTCGGCTTCGTTCGAAATCCATGTGATCGAAACGTTGTCTCTCACACCACGTTTGCGAAGTTCTTGTTCTACGTTTAAAATATACTCAAAAGCGGCACCTTGGCATGTAGCTTTTGCGTGGCCTGTGCCTATGATGATTTCAAGTTTTCTATTGCTTGTTTTTGCTGTTTCAACCAAAGCATCAAGACCTTTTGCTGCATGTTGTGCGTGGTCATAGGTACACACAGAAAATATGCCTTCGCTATGCGGGTCAAGGCCTGCGGTTAGTTCAAAAGCCAACTTTGGCCCCGTAGCATTGATCAAATAATCGTAAGTCACGTGTTCTCTAATCCCTTTTTCGTTTCCAAAAACATATTCTACCTCCACAAAAGGTGATTCATCAGCATTTCCCTCAGGGTGAAACGAAACCACCTTGGCTTGTTTGTAATCTATGCCCACTTTTTTGTAAAGAGGTTCTAGCGGAAAGATGATTTCTTCGGCCTTCATTCTACCAATACCAACCCAAATATTAGAAGGAATCCATTGATAATTTCGGTTTGGAGAAACCACCAATACTTGGTGTTCTTTTCCTAGTTTGCGTCTTAGATGACTTGCTGCGGTGTGCCCAGCAATGCCTGCTCCAAGTATTACAATTTTAGCCATGTATCATTGTTTTGTGAAACAAGATTACGCGCTTGATTTGGCCACTACTGAGACTTATGTTACATAGGTTAATAAGTCTTCAAATTTTAATGTGTCAATGCAAGCCAATTAAACCTTTCAACTTTTCAAACTTTGAAATGCTAATTATTTCAGCGCACAAGCCAATCCTACACCAACTTCCCAATCTCCTTCACCAACAAATCCATTTCGGCTAGGCTGGTAAACACGTTGGGCGTGATGCGGCAAGCATCAATGCCCTCTATAGCTATTGTGGTGGTATGAATTTTTGCATTTTGGAAAAGAGCTGATGAAATGTCATTGCCCGTTTTTCCTTCTATACCGAAGGCGGTAAGTGCACCGCTGAATGCTTTTTCTTCGGGGCAATAAATTTGGATTCCGGGGAGGTTTTTCACACGCTCAACCCAATATTGTTTGAGGAAATAGAGACGTTCGTATTTTCTGTCTAAGCCTATTTTTTCATGGAACTCAATGGCTGCATTGATGCCAATTTCAAGCGGAATGTTTCTCGTTCCTTGGTTTTCAAATTTTCTGATATCATCACTTTTAGGATCGGGGCCAGGAAAAAGCGCCCAATGCTCGGCAATCAAGTCTTTGCGCATCCAAAGCATACCGGTGCCAAAAGGCGCACCAAGCCATTTGTGCAAACTTGTTGCAAAATAATCGCAATGTAAATCTGAGATTTTGAAGTCGAAATGGCCGAAACTGTGCGCGCCATCTACGATCACTTTGGCGCCAATTTTTTTCGCTTCAAGCGCAATTTCAGCCACAGGCATTATTTGTCCTGTCCAGTTGATAAGGTGCGTGATGTGCACCACTTTGGTTTTTTTGGTAAACTGATCTGTGTAAGCTTTTACCAATGCTTTTGTATCTGTTGATGGCAAGTGGAGTTGTGCTATTTTTCGCACCACACCATCGCGCATTTCGCGTTGCATCCACGCTTG
>CAZWXC010000442.1:0-3271 GCA_964637935.1 uncultured Flavobacteriales bacterium
ACTGGATGGGAATATTGGTGGTGCCGGAATTCGAGTTCCAGTTCCTGATGGTTCTTTAACAGATATCACGTGTATTCTTAATACACAGGCAAGCATAGATGAAATCAATGCAAAATTTCACGAAGCTAGTAGAGGAAATCTTAAAGGAATACTTGAATATACAACTGATCCTATTGTATCAATAGATGTGGTTGGCAATAGTCATTCGTGCGTATTTGACGCACAACTAACTTCAGTTTTAGGAAGAATGGTGAAGATAGTTGGATGGTATGACAACGAATATGGATATTCTAATCGCTTGGTTGAACTCATTCAAAAAATGAATTCACAGCACTAAATTTAGCCCTGAAAAGCTAGCAACTCAAGACCGCCTTCTTTGGACAGCTTAGCATAATTACATGTGCTAAACCATTCGCCCAAGTTTATGTATCGGCTATTATTTGGCAAAGCTTTGTCCAGCACCATGTGTCTATGTCCAAAAATGAAGCAGTCGTAATGTTTTTCTTTTAAGGTGTCTAAACAAAACTGAACCAAAAACTCTTTGTCATCACCCATATAAATAGAGTCTTTGTGACCTGTAGTTTCTCTGCTTTTTCTAGAAAAGAACTGAGCTAGAGAAACACCGATATACGGGTGAAGCGCAGCAAAACATCTTTGGGCTAGCCTATTGGTAAAAACCTTTTTGATCATTTTAAAGCCTTCGTCTCCTGGGCCTAATCCATCACCATGACCAACCAAGAGCTTCAAATTAAATTTCTCAATGGATATAGGCTCACGATAAACCTTCGCTCCCAATTCTTTTTCGAAGTAATCAAACATCCAAACATCATGGTTTCCAGTAAAAATATGAAGCTCAATTCCTGCATCAGCAAGCTCTGCTAGCTTTCCTAACAAGCGAACGTGGCCTTTAGGAACAACATGTTTGTATTCAAACCAAAAATCGAATACATCGCCCAAAAGGTAAATGGCTTTTGCATCTGCAGAAATACTGTCTAACCAACGAACCACTTTTCGTTCACGATCATGATTATCCCAATCTATGGGCGATCCCAAATGAAAATCTGAAGCGAAATATATGTTTGATCCTTTCGCCATTACAATTCTAGCCTTCTTGCTCTGGTTAGAAAATTCCAGCGATCTAAGTCTAAATTAAATCGAATGAGTTCTCTGTATTTTAGCCCATTAGCTTCTACAGCATCTTTGATGTTTGCAGAATACATCAATGGAAAGTAACATTCTAAAACACCTTTACTCACAGAGACAAAAACTCCTGCATCAGCCGCTGTGGAATTGTTGCTCATACCAAAATCTGCAAATACACCGATAGGAAGTTTACCATAATGCAATTTAAAATTAGCAGCAATTAAACCCATTGATGATTGACCAACAGCAGTCGGAATTTTAAACCCTCCATGCGTTTCTGTTAACTGATTTGCCAAAAAGGACTTGTTGTTCCTTCCTAACAATTCTGCATCAAAAGCGTAATCGGTAAAGTTGGTAGCACTTTGGCCATCCATGCGATAATTGTAAAATGGAAGGGTAGAATTGTTGTAAAGAAACGTCCCCGTGAAAAGACGGGTTTTTAAATGAAGCTTTTTGGTAAAATAAGTCTCGTTTTTCACTTCAAGATCTAACTTCAAGAACAAACTGTTTTGCTCTAGCTGAGCTTTGAAATTGGTAGCATAAACCGGATGATTAAAATCTGATTGATAATTAATCCTATTGAAAACTTCGAAATTGTTGAGCGATTTCACTCCAGAATCTCTCAAATTGAACTGCGCAACAGACACACTACTCAGTTCTAACTTATGTCTCCAGAAACTACTGTAATCTTTAGGTCTGAAATAAAACTTGAGGTAAGGTTCGGCTCGTGTGTACTGAATATCGCCCAGAATACTTGTAGAATACCACAAATAACTCTTACCTCTCAAGCCAAGTTCTGCACTTTCAACAACTGACTTGGAAGGAGAAAAACGATAAGCCAAGTCTAGCGCTCCAACCAATGAATTGCCTTTAAAGGAATACATAGGAGCAATGACATAATTGAACTTTTTGGTTGGTACAATTGAATTATAAAACATGGCTCCTGCCATAAATCCACTCGGATTGTTGTAACCAATTGCAGGCAAAGTATATAGTTGGCTCTTTTTAGGATTCTCAATACTACCAATCAATTTTAGCTGAATGGGTTCGGTTTTTCTAAACAAACCGTGTGTTTTAGCTGAATTATTTTGTCTATTGATTTCGGGCATATAACCACGATCATCAATACGAACCAAATCGGCTTTTGCTGCAATGGAGATAATTGTGTCTTTTTCGAAACCATTAATCCAAATTGACTGGCCTACAGAATCTTCATTAATCAAATCAATAAGGACAGGCCCATTGATGCCGCCTTTATTTTTGAGTTTTACCGTAAGCTCCTCAGATTTCTGCTTGGCACTTTTAATCTTATAATCCAACTCTTTTGAGGTGTTTAAACCATCATTAAAGAACCAATTCGTTGGCTTGCCAACATTCGCAAAAGCATTTTGAAAACTAGCCGGATAAGGATGTTTGAACTTGTTGGCTTCGAAATACGCATGCATACATGAATCCATCGTTTCATCACCTAAATAATGGCGCATGTAATTAAGGTAAACAGCCGACTTTGCGTACACTACTGCCCCATAATTTATATTCGAAAACTCAGCAGAATGAGTATTTAAAGGCTGATCAGTATTTGGACGAGCCGTAAACAAATAGGTGAAAAATTGCTGGTCTTCTATTCCATATAGATTTAACCCTGAATAGTCAATCAATTTGCCTTTTCGCTCGACAAACATGAGCTTTTCAGGATATTTTGTAGACAGATAGCGTTGCTCGTTATAGCTATTTAAACCCTCGTCAAGCCAAGCATACCTTCTTTCGTTGCTTCCTAAAATGCCATAAAACCAGTTGTGACCAACCTCGTGCATGATTACTGTTTCTAAACCAATGGCATTACCCGAAGCGCCAATCACGGTAACATTTGGATATTCCATTCCTCCACCAGCAGAAATTGTTCCATCAACCGCTGTAGCTTGTTGGTATGGATAATCACCATTCCAAAGCGAGTAATAGTAAATCGCATCATGCATATACTCGATGCTTTTTGACCAAAGTTTAGCCTCTTTATTAGTAAACATGGTATAAACATCAACCTTCTCTTTGCTTGCTGGCAACTCTACTTCACCTTTTAGCACACGATACCTTTTATCTGCAAACCATGCAAAATCGTGCACTTTTTCTT
>CAZWXC010000443.1:0-3269 GCA_964637935.1 uncultured Flavobacteriales bacterium
TACTCAAACCAAAACAGTGACAATTACAGCTAATACCGATCCTCAACAAACCGTGTTGCAGATTAAAGCAAACGTAGAAGAGGTTTAATTTTTCTCAAAACAATATTAGGGCGGGCTTTTGCCCGCCTTTTTTTATGCTCAGAATTCTAATCATATTATTGATTCTTACATTTAATTTGAGTTTGAAGGCACAAACTCAAGATGCTCATCGATTTAAAAGTGGTGAATCGCTCACCTACAGTATTTATTACTATTTGTGGGGTGTGTGGGTTGGTGCAGGTGAGGTAACTTTTAGTGTTGCAAAAGACGAATTCGCTGGAAAATCCTGCTTCAAATTTCAAGGGTATGGAACTACTTATCCGCGCTACAATTGGTTTTACAAAGTAGAAGACACTTACACTGCTCAGGCTTCGCTCTCAGATTTAAAACCATATAGATTTCACAGAGATGTGCATGAAGGCGGTGAATACTATGTGGAAGAAAATGTATTTGATTATAATATAGAATCTGTTTACAGGAAGCTTAAATACAAGGACGACCCCTTAAAACGTGATACTTTTTCATTAAAACCCGAGAGCTTTGATGTGCTTTCGTTGCTCTATCATACAAGAGATATCGATTTTGCATCTTATGCCGTTGGCGATAAGATTCCGATAAATATGGTGATCGATGGTAAGATTTACGAGCTCTACATTCGGTTTTTAGGTACTGAGATTTATGAGCACAGCGAGATGGGTAAAATCGATTGTTATGTTTTTAGTCCGCTATTGGTAGAGGGAACCATTTTTAAAGGCGGAGAAAACATGAAAGTTTGGGTTACTAAAGATGATAACGTAATCCCAGTATATGTTCAGAGCGAAATAAGAGCAGGCTCAATTCGCAGTGAATTAAAAGCCTACTCAGGTATCAAAACAGGTGTAATTAAGTCAATCGACTAGATGTCGTATGAAATCTTAACCTTGTCTGTTAAAGGTTTTGCTTGACAAGTAACAATGTAACCGTCTTCCAATTCTTCATCGGTAAGTACATTGTTCATTTCCAATTCTACTTTTCCTTCTACTAGCATAGCCATGCAGGTAGAGCAAATAGCGCTTCGGCAACTATAAGGTGCGTCAACACCTGATTTTAGTGCTTTGTCAAGAATTTTTTCGTTTGCATTTACTTCTATTACGTGCTCTTTTCCATCTAGCACTATGGTAACTTCTGCCATCTTTTTATTCTTTAAGTCTAAGTCTATATTTAATAGGATAATAATTATTCACTCGGTTTTGAAGGGCTTTTACCCAGCCCAAGGGGCGGTTTTCATAACCAACTATTTTCCAGCCGTGGCCTTCAAAGTTGCTGGCAGAAATACTGTCTTTTCTCAAATATGAAAGCGTCTCTTCTAAGTTTAAATTAACATGTGGTTGTGTTCTATAGTCCAACGCCAAGCCATGAAGAGGAATTCGTTTTTTACCTTCTTCTTCTAAAATGGGTAAACCGATGCTTCTAAACACGAATTGATTTGGAAGGTTTTCAATGTATTCTATGTTTCCTGTTAACCCAAAAACCAAGTTTTCTTTCATCCAATAACCTGCATATTCATTGTTTGAACCGAATTCTGTGAGGTCTATAGAAGTTTCGGAGATTGAAATTCTTCGCTTTTTTGGAACATTTAATACCCCAGAATTGGTGCGCTTTCGCAAAACAGAAACAAATTGACCTTCACCAGTAGAAATACCAGCAAGTAGATAATATCCGAGAATGTGTTCGTTGTGATAAACAGGAATTATTTTGTCATTGATGCCTACAAAATTAGGTGTAGCCAATTCATAATCTCCAGATTCAATGAGATGAATTACTTGTTCTTCATTTTCAACCTTGTTGGTTGTGCAAGTGCAGTAGATCAAAAAACCTTCTGTTTTCAAGCAATCGGTAAGGTTTTCGATAATATTTTCTTGCGTAGTAGCACATTGGGCTATCAAGTTTTGATTCCATTGCTCTACCGCGAAAGCATCTTTTCTAAACATGCCTTCGCCACTGCATGGTGCATCTACCACAATCACGTCAAACGTAGAAGTTAGTTCGCCTAATTTGGCGGTATCATGTCTGGTAATTGCCACGTTTGCATGTCCCCATTTCACAATGTTTTCTTCTAAAATATCGTTTCGTTTTCCGTCTATTTCATTTGAAACGAGAAATCCTTCGCCATCCAGAAAATCTAGGATGAGACTGCTTTTTCCGCCAGGAGCAGCACACGCGTCAAGAATAAATAGATCTTTCGATGCTAGCGGTAATGCGTTTAATACAGCGCTTAAAATCATGCTAGAACTGTCTTGTACGTAATAGCTACCTGCATGAAAAAGTGGATCGAGCGCAAACACAGGTCTGTCGCTTAATAGGAATCCATTTTCGCACCAAGCTACTTTTTCAAAAGTGCTGGTTTCAATTCCTTTTTTAGGATGGTTTCTAATAGAAACTGAGGCCGGTTTAGAAAAGCCTTCGCGCACTTTTTCGCACACTGTTTTCCCGAAATGACTTTCGAGGTTTTGCCAATATTCTTCAGGAATTAAAGTTGCGTCCATAGTTGGTTTAAATCGGGATAGGCGAGTGCGGTTTTTAGTTCAGAGAGAAATTGATTTCTTGGAATTTCTTTCGCGCCAAGCGAGGCTAAATGATCGGTGTGTAATTGACAATCAATAAAATGAAAGTCTTGCTTTTTTGCAAATTCGGATAGAAAATAGAAGGCTGCTTTTGAAGCATCGGATACTAAGCTGAACATTGATTCGCCAAAGAATGCGCGGCCTAAACTTACTCCATAAAGGCCACCTACGAGGTTAGTGTTTTGCCAGATTTCGAAACTATGTGCAAAGCCCATTTGGTGAAGATTTGCATAAGCAGATCTAATTTCATCTGTAATCCATGTTCCATCTTGATCTGCCCTAGGCACTTTTGCACAATGTTCTATGACCTGAGTAAAGGCGGTATCCATTCTAAACTCAAATTGTTTGTTTCTGATCGACTGTTTTAGCGATTTGCTCAATTTGAATTCATCTGGATAAAGCACCAGCCGGTTTTCTGGGCTCAACCACAAAATAGGTTGATCATCATTAAACCAAGGAAAAATGCCGTTTTCGTATGCCAGCAAAAGCCGTTCTGCACTTAAGTCTCCACCCACAGCAAGCAGACCACTTGGATCTGCTTGCTCTGGAGATGGAAAAACGAGTGTAGAAGGAAGTTGATAAACGGGCATTTTTTGAAATGTGCCGCGAAAGTACTCTTCGCTTTTA
>CAZWXC010000444.1:0-3268 GCA_964637935.1 uncultured Flavobacteriales bacterium
TCAGAAGCATAACTACCAAAGATGGCCTTCCGCAAAACAGTGTGGATGTGGTCGTTCAAGATTCGCTGGGTTTTATTTGGATTGGAACCCAAGACGGCCTTGCCAGATACGATAGCTACGAAATGCAAGTGTTTCGCAATGAAGCGCAAAATCCAGCATCTCTAGCTGATAATTTTATCACTTCATTGCTGGTCGATTCGCAAAATGGACTTTGGGTTGGTACCAGAAATGGGCTTAATTTTTTCGATGAAAAAACCAATTCTTTTAAGCGGTTTTTACCAAAACCTGGAGTATTGCATCAAGCGGTTTACAGTTTGTTTGAAGAGCCAAATGGGGTGCGAGCATCTATTTTGGGAAAAGATTATTACTTTGATTTAGAGTCTGGTAATCACTATTTGTCGCCCAAGGATTCAATAATTATTGCTGATAGTGGATGGGTTTTTCATCACGAACTAAGCCAAGGCGTTGAAGTTTCTATTGGGTTGGATAGCGCTTACATAAATGAAAACGGAAACTGGTTTTCTTTTGCGTTAAGCCAGCCTTGGGTAGACCTTCATGATCAGCCTGCTCAGGTAATAAATAGTGGAAGTGACTATTGGGTACTCTGTAAAGGCGTTTGGCATTTCAACACAGTTTCAAAGAAGGTTTCGCAGTTGTCAAGAAACTACTTATCAGAAATGAAATACTTGAATGGATTTCAATTGATTTCGATGAAACCCCAGAAGTTTACACGCATGATCCAAGTGATGAGTGTTCGATTAATTATAATTATGTGCACTCGGTTTATCAAGATAAATCGGGTTTGGTTTGGGTGGGAACAGCCAACAAAGGCTTGAATTATTTTAATCCTAATTGGGAGCAATTGCACTATCTCACTCGCTCAGATAATAATCCTATGTTGCCGCATCCATTAGTTTGGTGTGCTACAAAAACGGCCAATAACCAGCTTTGGGTTGGCACAGCCGAGGGTATGGCGCTGTTTAATTCGAGTGACAATAAACCTTTTCAATTTCAAAAAACCGCACTTCCAAAAGAATTGCAAGATCTTGAGAGCATTCGTGATTTAGTGTTTGATGAAAACGAACAAAACCTTTGGATTGCAAGTGGTAAATCTGGATTGATGAAATGGAATTTTTCAGCGAGAAAGCTGGAGAATTATTCTGAAAAGTTTGGGCTGAACAAAGAAATGGTTGATCTAGAAATAGATGCAAGTGGAAGAATTTGGGCTGGATCCTATTTTGGAATGTACTTGATAAACGAAGCGGAGCATACATCCACCCAACTCGACACTATTTACACAAGCGCATACACGATGGATGTATTTAGGTTTGACGAGCAAGTGTTTATTTCACATAGCCGCGGAGTTGCTGTTTTTGATGAATCGGAATCACCAATATTAAAGTACGAAGTAGAAGCAGAGGTTAATAATGCCAAAAAGCTGCCTTTTAGCATTGCCTCATCAGTAGCGCATAGTCAGGGCAACTATTGGGTGGGTTTGTATGATATTGGTGTAGCCAAGTTAGATGCTCAATTAAATGTAGAATCAATAGTTGGCGAAAAGCAAGGCTTGCTTGGTCATGTGGTAGAAGCCGTTATTGCAGACAATGACGATAACCTCTGGGTGACTACAAATCAAGGTGTTTCGGTTTTTGAATTTAGTACGGATCAAATATTTTCTTTTGGTGAAAAGGATGGTTTGCGCGCTGGCGAATTTGCACTCGGTGCCGCTTTTAAAGACAGTGAGGGTTTTCTGTATTTTGGTTCGGTAGATGGACTTTTAATGTTTGATCCTGAAGTGGTTTTGCAGCAGAAGAAGCAGTCGCAAAAAAGTAAAGTAAGGCTGTCGAAGCTGGAAGTGAATTATGCAGATTACCGATTGAGCGATGCTGCGTTTGCGAATCAATCGCCCGACCAACTTTCAAGCATTGAATTGTATCCAAATCAGCGAGTAGTTTCTTTTGAGTTTAGCGCTCTGCAGTTTAATAACGCAGACCAAATAGAGTATCACTATCAAATGCTTGGTTTTGATGATGAGCCAGTTAAAACAGGCGCGAATCATCGCATTGCGACTTATTCAAATTTGCCGCCTGGTGTATTTACATTGGTGGTGAATGCATACTATAAAAATGGAGCGCTAGCAGCTGATGCACTCGAAATTCCTGTAATTGTTCACCCACCTTTTTATGCGAAGTGGTGGTTTAGGTTATTGGTTTTAACCACTATAATACTACTAGTGGCTGCTTCGGTGCGCTATTATTCTTTTGTAAAATTTCAGCGAAAGCTGGCCGAATTGAAAACGAAGGAGCGCATTTTAAAAGAACGTGAACGTATTTCGCGCGATTTGCATGACAGCGTTGGTAGCCAGCTCACTTATATGATTGGCTCTTTAGATAACTTGGCTTATAAGTCAGAAAGTGTGCTCGACTCAGAAAACATGAACGAGCTGAGTGATTTTGCACGCGGCACTATGCAACAACTTCGCGAAGCTATTTGGGTGATCAATAAAGATGCGATTTCATTGTATGATTTTCGTTTGAAATTGGAAGATCATTGTGCTAAAATGCTGGTCAATAGTACTATAGAGTGGCAAGTTTCACTCTTTGGCAATGTGAATTATGAGATAGAACCGGGCAATGCGTTGCACATTTTTAGAATTTGCCAAGAAAGCATTCATAATACAGTGAAGCATGCTCAAGCCAAAAGGATGGACATTGTAATAAAGGCAAATGCAGAAAATTCGGTGGAATTAGTCATCAAAGATGATGGCGTTGGTTTTGATCTTTCAGAGAGAAAAATGGGCCATTATGGGCTTGATAATATTAACGATCGCGTGCAAGAAATGGGCGGTGAAATAGCTTGGAAAAGCGAAAAGAATAAAGGAACCGAAATCTCTATTCTTCTAAAAGTAAACTAGGTCTATTGACGTATTTGCGTAGGCAGTTGTTTCCATTATTTTGGCGTTGTTATTTTAAAGTTTATGAAAATTAAAATTGGTGTAGCCGAAGACAATTCAAACCTGAGAAAGTCACTGATGAATACACTCTCGTTTTTTGAAAATGTAGAGGTGCTTTTTATTGGTAACAATGGCTTGGAGGTGCTGAAATGCCTAGAAACTCAAACACCCGATTTGATTTTGATGGACATTAATATGCCCGGTATGAATGGCATTGAAGCAACAAAGCATGTTCGCGAAAATTTTCCTGGAGTGAAGATTATGATGTTGACCGTTTTTGATGAAGACGATAAGATTTTTGCATCCATTTTTATC
>CAZWXC010000445.1:0-3259 GCA_964637935.1 uncultured Flavobacteriales bacterium
TTATAGCGAGCACTTAGGATCCGCAAGCAGTCACCAGATCAACTTGCAGCAGTTAGCTTCATCTGTTTATGTCTTAAACATTAGAACTGAAGAAGCGCAATACACAGAAAAGATTGTATTGCAATAAACGAACAAACTAGGTTAACAACTAGGCCCAATCAGAGCATTTAAATCTTTGGTTGGGCTTTTTGTTTTTTCATAAAAGATGCCCTAAATTCGGGTAAAAGCTGATCTATGTCAGTGAATTTGGCGTTAGGATTGCCAATATTTGTAAGCAAACAAAGCCAAATGAAAAAAATCCTAGTTCCAACCGATTTTAGCGACTGCTCTTATCACGCTGCCGAAGTTGCTGCGCAGATAGCTAAAAAAACAGGTGCGCGCCTTTACATACTGCATGTAATGGACATTCCTGTTTACGATAGAAACGATTCTTTCCAAACTCACACAGATACTGCCGAAGGCATTTTCTGGATGAAACTGGTAAAAAAACGTTTCAAAGAACTTTTTGCAAAACCATTTATGCAAGGCGTGAATGCCGTTGAAGTATTACAGTTTGATGGCGTTTACGAAACCATTTCTTCACAGGCCAAAGAGCATCAAATTGATTTGATTGTGATGGGATCTCATGGCGATAATGGAGCGCACGAACTTTTTATTGGTTCTAATACCGAAAAAGTAGTTCGCTTAGCTGATTGTCCTGTACTTACAGTGAAACAACGCCACCAAAACTTCGACCTTAAGAACGTACTCTTCGCTTCAAATTTTTACGGTGAAGCAAAAGCACACTTTGAAGGGCTGTTTAACTTCATCAAGCTGTTCGATGCAAAAATTCATTTAGTAAAAGTGAATACACCCGATCAATTCGAAACCACAACCTACACCCGAAAGCTGATTTCTGATTTTGCTTCTGACTGGAAACTCAAAAACTTTGAAGCGCACATTTATAATGAGCGTACCATTCAGGCAGGCATTTTCGCCATTTCTAAAGAACTTAATGTTGACCTGATTGCTATGGAAACACATGGCAGAACTGGCATCGCAAGATTCTTTGTTGGTAGCCATGCCGAAAGTGTAGTAAACCATTCTGAATTACCTGTACTTACCATTCGCATTAAAGAATACCAACCAGAACAAAGATCTTTTCCGGTGATCTAAATCATTTATGTAACAATGAAAACCATTCTCATTCCAACCGATTTTTCTGACACAGCACGCAATGCCCTAAATTATGCACTTGCACTATTTGGAGCTGATCATCGCTATATCTTAATGAATTCGTTTACCGAGCCATCAAGCGGCACTTCAAGCATGATTTCGTTGCGCGATGTGTTGCAAGAAGCATCAGAAGATTCCCTCGCTGAAGAAGTTGACTACCTTAAAACAGAGCTGAATCATCCTGATTTAAAGCTAGAGGCAATATCAATTTATGGTGAAACAGCGAGTGCCATTGCAGTTACTGCAAACAAAGAAAACGCAGATGTAATAGTTATGGGCACCACTGGCGCAAGTGGAATGAAAGAAGTTTTTATTGGTAGTTCTGCAGCTGGCGTGTTGCAAAAAGCAACTTGCCCTGTTATCACTGTTCCGAAAAACCATGTGTTCAAGGCAATCAACAATATCGTTTTCGCATCTGATTTAAAAGAAACAGGTATGTTAGAGTTACCTGAAGTTTTCTTAGATCTAATCAAGAAAAATAATGCTTCAGTTACGGTGGTTACAGTTCAAAAAGAAGCTATGCCTGTGGGCGAAACAGAAGCTGAAGAGGGCTATGGACTTCACACTCAACTGCAAGCTTATCAACATGATTTCAAAATGATTGAAAGCGAAGATGTAGAAGCTGGCATAGCCAACTATGCGCACGAAATCAAAGCAGATTTAATCGTTACAATTCCTAGAAAAGGCTCATGGTTCAATCGACTATTCAACCCAAGCGTTTCTAAAAAATTAGTGCAACACATAGACATGCCTTTGATGGCATTAAACACCGAAAAATAAGACCCTTTAACTCGAAAGTTTAAAAGCCCTGATAATTAAATTATCGGGGCTTTTTAGTTTTAAAGTTTGATTGCCCCGCTCATAAATCCATAAAATGGATCGAATCTGTCAGAATATTCAATAGGTAAGAATATGGAGTCGTTTCTGAAAAAACCTCTAGTTTCTGAAACAGTAATCTTATCCACATTAAAAGTATCAGGCCCTAAATTTACTTGGCTATTGAAGTAAATAGAATCTCCTAAAAGGTATCCGTGCACTTTTAAAATAGAATTGTCAGATTGCTTGATTTTGGCATAGTTTGATAGCGTGACATTATAAACTCCGCAAGTATCCCGAGCCACCACAACATCATAAGTATCAAGACTCACCGCTTGATTCTTATCAACGATCGAGTCGATAACCGTATATGTAAAAAGATGATCTATTTGAGCATATTCGCAAGATCCATCGCTAGAAACAGCGGTGCTATCATAGTTTAGCGCCAAGCAATCTTTGCAGCCAATTACGTAAGTACAAGATCTATCGTCAACCTTTGCTTGTGGATTGTAGTTAGTAGCCATGACATCGGTGCAACCTTGTTCGCGGCAAGCGCTAAAACTCATAGTAATTGCCGCAGCACATACAGTTAAAATGGATGAAAATTTCATGCTTCGAAAATCTGAAAAAGAGTTGGATTTTGAGTTTAAACCATTAATAAGTTGCACTAAACAAAAAAAGGCACCCAACTAGGTGCCTTTCTCGTGTATTTACTCTGACAAAAATTAAAAATCAAACTTAATGCCTTGTGCCAGTGGTAACTCGGTACTCCAGTTGATGGTATTTGTTTGTCTGCGCATGTAAGCTTTCCAAGCATCAGAGCCACTTTCGCGTCCGCCACCTGTTTCTTTCTCACCACCAAATGCACCGCCAATTTCTGCTCCGCTTGTGCCAATGTTCACGTTAGCGATTCCACAATCGCTACCTCTATGGCTTAAGAAAATTTCGCTTTCGCGCATATTGGTTGTCATTATAGCTGAACTCAATCCTTGCTTCACGCCATTTTGCAATGCTATAGCTTCGTCAAAGGTTGAATACTTCATCAAGTATAGGATTGGTGCAAATGTTTCGTCTTGCACAATTTCCCACTCATTTTGCACTTCAGCAATCGCTGGTTTTACATAACAACCGCTTTCAAATCCAGCGCCTTCTAGTGTTCCGCCTTCTACTACAAACGTGCCTCCGCTTTGCTTGATTTTGTCTAATGCGGCCAAATAAATATTTACTG
>CAZWXC010000446.1:0-3257 GCA_964637935.1 uncultured Flavobacteriales bacterium
TTTGGCTCTTTTTTTGGCTCTGACATAATCCCTCCTCTTTCTTAAACCCTTGTGTTTTAAAGTATCTTGCATTTCGGCCCCGAAATTATCCATTTCGACAATGGAATGTTCACTTAAAGTGTAATTGTTTATCGACACAAGCTTATTTGAAAAGACTTTTGTTTAAGAATCCTGAATATGGAAAAGATAAAGTTGGGCATACTAGGTGCGGGGCATTTGGGAAAAATACATATCAAGCTTTCGTTAGAGCTCACCGAAAAGTTTGATGTGATAGGATTTTACGATCCAGATGTGATCATCTCAAAAGCTGCGATAGACCAATATGGTTTAAAGGCTTTTGAATCGCTCGAAGCACTGATTGACGCTAGTGATGCCGTTAGCATTGTTACTCCCACTCTATCGCATTTTGAATGTGCCATGTATGCCCTTAGAAATGGCAAGCATATTTTCATTGAAAAGCCCATGACCAACACGTTGGAAGAAGGCAAGAAAATGATTGATTTGGCACACGAAGCACAAGTAAAAGCTCAAGTTGGTCATGTTGAACGATTCAATCCTGCATTTAGCGCAGTGCAATCGCATTTTGACAAGGTGATGTTTGTAGAAACACATCGATTGGCTCAATTTAACCCACGTGGCACCGATGTTTCGGTAGTCATGGATTTGATGATTCACGATATCGACATCGTACTTAGTGTTGTAAAAGCCAACTTGAGAAAAACCAGTGCGAGCGGAGTGGCTGTGATTAGCGACACTCCAGACATTTGTAATGCAAGACTAGAATTTGATAATGGATGCGTTGCGAACTTAACTGCGAGCCGAATTTCATTGAAAAACATGCGTAAATCGAGGTTTTTCCAAAGTAATGCTTACATCACTGTAGATTTTCTGAACAAGAAATCTAAGATCGTAAATATTGAAGAAGCCGATGAAAGCAATCCTTTTGCAATGATTATCGAGCCTGGAAACGGAAAACCTTCAAAACAATTGGTATTTGATGAACCAAAAGTGGAAGATTACAACGCCATTAAGCGCGAATTAGAAACGTTCGCAGATTCTATCTATAACAATACCAAGCCTTTAGTAACAGTTGAGGATGGTTACTTGGCTATACAAGTGGCACATCAAATTTTAGATCAATTAAACTTTTCGAATTCTATTTTCGCGTCCTGAAAAAAGTAGATACTAAAAATGGCTTTTAGTCGTTTCGTGTATTTACTATTAATGTAGCTCAGTGACCTATAGAACTAAACCACTACTCAGCCTTTTTTTTATTGTCCTTTTACTAAGCAGCTGCGAACTTTTCAATGCTGAAGAGCAACTTCCTGCTTGGATAGAGGTGAATTCGTTCACCATGGTAGACAACCCTCTTTTAAACGAAGGAGATCTGAATGCAGACATTCAAGATGTTTGGTTGACAATAGACGGAGAACGCATCGGTACTTTCGAACTTCCTGCTCGAATTCCAGTATTGAAAGAAGGCACACACCAAGTGGTGGTGGCTCCAGGAATCATAGTTAGCGGAACTTCTGCCCTACGCGACCGCTATTTATACTACGATGCCGATACGTTTGAAATGGAGTTAACTTCGGACCAAACCATTGTATTAGAACCAGTTACACGCTATAAAAACAGTACTCAACTTGAAGTTTTACTTATAGAAGATTTTGAAGATGGTGATGATCGCGTAAGTTCTACAAGCGCTTCAAACGCACCATTTATTCGCAGTGCCGATGCCAATTTTGTAAAATATGGGGAAGGAGCAGGTGTCATGTTTTTATCAGATACAGTAACCAACGCTACCATTAGAACCAATGGCTCACTTCAGCTTCCTCAAAATGGTTCGGTTTTTCTCGAAGTAGACATTTTCAGTGATTATTGGGTACAATGGGGCGCGTATGTCAACAGCAGTGTTTCTGATCAAGCAATGGACGTATACTTGATGAAAGCAACAGATAAAACATGGAAGAAACAATACATCGGACTTCAAAGCACCATTGACGAAGCCTACGGATATTATTATCCTGAGAACTTTTACTTATACGCAAAGGCTATGTATTCTCCAGATTCGCTGCCTGTAAATGGCAATCTCATTATAGATAACGTTAAGGTGCTCTACGTTAAATGAACAAGCGCTGGCAAATCTTAAAACATCTTTTTTCTGACGCACTTGCAGCAGCTCTTGCCTATTGGGCAATGTTTGCTTACAGAAAGCAATTTATAGAGTCAAAAATTGTAGGGTCAAAACTAGAGATAGACTACGATCAGAAGTTTTTCATCAGTCTTTTCATAATCATTGCCTTTTGGCTTGCACTTTATACAGTTACAGGCACTTATCGAAGCATTTACAGAAGGTCAAGGCTAAAAGAATTTTTACAAACGTTCACTATTAGTATAGTTGGTTCGTTGGCTTTGTTCTTCCTGATTATTCTTGATGACTTAATCCACAGTTACCGCGATTTTTATCAATCATTAGGCATTCTATTTACTGTGCATTTTCTAATCACTGCTTCTGGCAGAATGATTCTTTCTAGCATTACTGCACATCGAATTCATAAGCGAAAAATTGGGTTCAATACCTTAATGATAGGGAGTAATAAAAATGCGCTGGCGATGTTCAACGAACTAGAAAACCTGAAGAAATCCGTTGGTTTTCTATTCAAAGGCTTTGTGCATATCAATGGTGGAAAAAATCACGAATTAGATGATTCCTTAACTCATCTCGGGCATTTTAGAGATATAGAATCAATTATTGCGGAGCACAAAATTGAAGATGTAATCATTGCACTAGAAAGCAACGAACACGACAAGATTGGTGCAATTTTAAATGAGTTGGAAGGTCAACCTGTGAATGTGAAAATCATTCCTAAGATGTATGACATACTTAGTGGACAGGTAAAAATGACCTCTATTCTTGGTGCTCCACTGATAGACATCAATCAAGAAATTATGCCTGTGTGGCAACAATATCTAAAAAGAATAATGGATGTGGCACTGTCCGTTTTTAGCTTGATTTTGCTTACACCTATTTATTTAATGATTGCCATTGGAGTAAAATTATCTTCAAAAGGTCCGGTGTTCTATTCGCATGAGCGAATTGGCATTCATGGCAAAGCATTCAAAATATTCAAATTCAGATCTATGTACCAAGATGCTGAACGTAATGGGCCAGCATTAAGTAGCGAAAACGACAGCCGAATTACACCTTTTGGTAAATTTTTGCGCAGATCTAGATTTGATGAGCTACCTCAATTTTG
>CAZWXC010000447.1:0-3248 GCA_964637935.1 uncultured Flavobacteriales bacterium
TAATCTTGCAAGAAAATGATGGCCAAAATAAACATCAACACTGGGCCGATAATCCAATTGAGGAGCAACGAAACACTCAACAATTTGACATTGAGAAAAACCTTTGGCAGCAGACTGTAATTGACCTTGGCAAGCGGTGGATACATCATTAAAATGAGCCCAATTGCGATCAACAAATTGGTAGAACCAACGCTGAATTGATCAATAAATAGAGGCAGGTCTGTGAAAATATTTCCTAGCAAAAGCCCCACGGCCATGGCGAGAAAAATCCATAAAGTGAGAAAGCGGTCGAGAAAAGAAAGTGATTTGGTTTGGCTCATTGGTTTAAAGCTATTTGATGAAAAACATAGACAAGTTCATGCGCTATTTGAAACGAACGCTCGGCATAAACTGCTGCTTGCGAGGGTGTACCATCGGCAATTTTAGGATCTTGATATGGCAATGAAATGCGTTGAGTTGCGCCCAAAACAAAAGGGCAATTTTTATCTGCATGGTCGCAAGTCATTACTGCTGCAAATTGCTCGGTTGGATTAATCGTATCATCTATCAATTTTGAAAACATAAGAATACCTTGATCTTCGACTCCTGCTTTTAACATGTGATGCGCGTTTTGCGATTGGCTACCTGAAATTTCAAAGCCTTGAGATTGCAATGCAACTATGGTGTTGGCATGAAAGGCGGTAACCTCTGCCCCACCCGAGAATGATTGGATTGGCAAAGCGAAATGGAGTCCGCAAGCATGCGCCCAAGCTTGCGCCAACTGACTTCTGCGCGAATTATGGGTACAGATAAAATGAAGCTTGATGGAGCCATGATCAATTAAAGACTGCTTGGCGAAACGTATCAAAGGATCAAGTTTCGCCAAACGATCTATTGCAATAGGCTCGGATTGAAGCCTTTGCAGAGTGTTTTCAAGTGTTTGAAAAAGCATAATCAAATAAAATAATGATTAACAACAACCACCACCAGGGGTGCAAGCATTTTCAGTTGATTTACCCAAATCGGCAAATTTCAAACGTGGTTTAGGCACTATGCATTTGTCTTTTGCCAAACAATTAGTTTTTTTGGATTGTAAGTGAAACATGTTGTTTTCAAAAGCCAAATCAAATTTTCCGATGGTTTCGCCTTGGTACTCAACTTCTACCTCTGCATCAGGCAATGCCAGCAATTTTTCAGAAAGCTCAATGATGTCCTTCAACTTAGAAGCAGCCAAGCGGTGATCTGTGTCTTCGCCTTCCCAAAGTTGAAAGTTTACTACTTCTTCGTTTCGAATGGTGCCGCCACAATCGATAAACTTTTTGTTTACCAAACCTACTTCGGTCACATGAAAATGCGTTGGAACAATTGCTCCTGATGGAAGCACGAATTTCAATTCATCAATTCCCGCTAGACTATTTTTCACTTCAGATAAAATCATAATACATCAATTTTAATGTGTTTAACAACAAGTGTTTTTAGACGCTAGTGAACTAGAAATTTGACCTAAATACTGCTGCAATTGATTCCAATTTTCGGCATCAATGCAATAGCAAATATTGTTTCCAGAAATAGTGCCTTTGATGAGTCCAACAGCTTTTAACTCGGCCAAATGACGAGATACTGTTGGCTGTGCCAATGGCAACTCGAGTACGATATCGCCACAAATACATTGATCTTTTGCTGCCAAGTACTGCATAATACTGAGGCGTGCCGGATGACCGATTGCCTTTAAGGCTGCAGCCATTGATACCACTTTCTCATCAAAGCCCTCTAACTTTGTTATTCCCATATTGCAATATTAGAATATAGTTCTAAATTGGAAGTATAAAAAATCGAAAAAGCCCAATTTGAAATTCAAATTGGGCTTGCAGATAGACAGCAACCTCTTTAGATCGAGGTAATAGAAGGACAGTCGCAGATATTTTTCTAACACCGAACGAGGGTGCTGTTCTTAGTTTTAATTATTGATTAGCAAACTTTTTAAGCTTATTCAACTCCCAGTCGCTAGTGTATTTAGCTAAGTTTTTAAAGGCTTCGTAACTTATCACGTTGTTCAAGCCAGCGCTTTTATCTGCATCAAGCAAAACCACAAATTCGGTAAACAAGCCTACCACTCTGGTTTCAGTGAACTTTGATACTAGATCTTTCAAATAAATTTGAGCGTTTGCCGAAGCAAAAAGAACTCTACACTTTGACTTATTTAAGTGAAGCATTGTTTCTTCACTACTGTATTCACGGCCAATATGCACCAACTCTATTCCCAATTTATTGGCTGCACCATAAAGCACCAACCACTCGCTTGTGGTGGCGTCATACACTCCCACTTTATTGCCTTTGTCTAAACCAATCGCCACGAAGCTTTTTGCGCAAGCATCCACTTTTGAAGCAAGATCCGAAACAACCATTGGCTGCGCTTTGGTAGTATTTCTGAATTGAAATTTGTCAGCAAATGCTTTCAAATCGCCATTTAAGCTTTGCAATAATGTTTCGTTGCTCAACTCTTGGTCTTGGTCAATAGTTTGATCTAATAATTCAACCATTTTTTGTTCTATTTCGAGGATTGTTATTTGTTTTTTGCTTTAAGCCTATTCCATTTTAGTTGTCGTCTAATACGGGCATTATTTTGAATTCTGATTGAATCAACATTTGTCAATGATTCGGCTGATTCAACACGATCTTTAAGTTTTCGATATTCCTTAACCCTCGAACCGATAGCGCGACTGATTGACATGCTTAATTATTTAGGGCTTGTCTTAATGTTGTGTCCACTCCTTTAAAACCTTTTACCATCTCAAGGTATTCTGACACTGGATACTCGTAATTTTTGTAGCGGTTATAGTTCAAACTTTTCACTTCAGTTACCAATGTATGCTCTTTATTAAGATATACTTCTACCACACTTTCAGGATTGTGAATGGTGGTTACATGTTGGCTTAGGTTCAAATTATTACTCATAACATTTACTATTTAGTACTTTCAGCGAAAGCGGATTAACTAAGAATATTGTTCGTTGTGCTGGCTTTTGTCAAGTCCAAACTCTTCAGCAAATTCATCCACACGAATGGAAATAATGAGATTGGTTATTTTGTAAAGGATGGCAGAAACAAAAAACACGAATACAGAAACGGCAACTAGGGCAACCATATGCACCGCAAATGTTTCCCATCTACCGTGAATAAGACCGACTTCGTTGGCGAAAACTCCGGTGAGCAACATGCCCACCATGCCACCGATACCGTGAGATGGAAAAACATCCAAGGTATCGTCAA
>CAZWXC010000448.1:0-3246 GCA_964637935.1 uncultured Flavobacteriales bacterium
CACCGTATAAATTCGGTTATCGATGGGGTTGCCGTCAATAAAACGAACATTAGCTACCCCATTTTCTATGGCTTTAATGTCTGCATCAGAAAGCGCTTGCAAACCCACAGAATCTTTTCGTAAACCTTTGCTAGTCATGTATCTAATCAACGTGGTATAGATAAAATTGCCGTTCGCATCTCTGCCATCAGGATACACAATGTCACTTCGTTTTTTCCAACCGGTCCTCAACTCTTTGTCTGCGATGTAAAGGTTGATGTAATGACCATTTTCGATGCTCAGCAGCGTAGTATCATGGCCATATTTTTCGCCACCTGCAGTATATTTTTCAAGACTGCTGAAATCAACTTTTTCTGTTGGATAAAAAGCCTTCACTTGATTTGCCAAATACCCAGATGTGATTAGCGGAGCAGCAATTAAAATCGAAAGCCCAATCCTCTTTATTAGCAAATTTTTGGTGTGAAAAAGCGTGTAAACCAGCATTACATAACTCGAAATCAGCCAGACTATAATGCCAGTCATGCTCTGAAGTAAAAAAATGAAAATGCCCAACCAAGCAGCGAAAGCTACATAAGTGATTCTTAACCAGAGTTTTTTCTCTTCGTTCCAAGCGCAGTTTAGCAGAATTAAAAAGGCCATGCACACCATGAGCCCATAGCGAATGTGGCTCGTAAACATCGAAATGCTGCGGTAATCAGCATCGGGTGTATCTACAATCTGAATGAATTTGTACGTAGAGAAAAAGGAAGTGAAAATAACGCTTGCAGAAAACAAGGCTGCAATCCACAAAAACTCGCTTCGCTTGATTCTTGGCGAAAGCCCGATCACAATTGGAAAGAAAAGTAGTGGCAGCTTTATCTTAAAATCTTTGATGCCGTGCGCAAAATCTGTGGTCCAAATCAGGCCAATGCCATGCAGCACAAACACAGCCACAAACAACCAAATGGTCGGTTGAGATTTTAAAGACTGAAGCTTTTGTTTAAAATTTCCTTCGAGCAAAAAATTAGCTGCTAGCGTGATTCCGCCAATGCTAATCATTGCCTTAGACAACGGTAAGCCAATGGCTACCAATGCCAAAGCAGCCAGATAAATCCAGCGATGCTGCTCAGGTTTTAGGTGCATAGGTTAAGTTAGGTAGCTGCTCGGCTTATCGCTTTTTGTTGAGACAAGTCTCGCAGGTGCCGTCCAAAACGGAAGCATACATGCTTTTATTGTTCAATACTTCCAAAGCTTTTTTCACATCCTGATCGTGAGCGAGATAGGCTTCTGTTTGGCCTTGAGAATAATAATATCTGCCAATGATCTCGGTCTCCAAAAACAACTTTATTTCAGGCTTGAACTTCTCCATGTCGTTTTTCACATTGCGTTCAAGCTTTGTTTTTAGAGCTGCGTATTCACTGTCTACTTCTTCCCAAAATTCATCGCCTTTGATCACTTCTTCCAGCTTTTTCATCATTTCGGTGCTCGAAGTTTTATACTCTAAATCATGCGTGAGCACATAATCAATAAAAGCATTGTATTCGGCATCGCTTAGCGCGAATTGGCTGGCAGGAGCAATACTATCATGCTTGTAGAAATATTCTGTAGCGTAGTCAAAAGGAATGTTTTCTGTGAGCAACGTAATGAGTAAGTCGCTGTATTCTTGAGGCTCATTAAAAATATCAGGCATGATTCCCGCGCCATCTTTTACGATTCTGCCATTGGTTGTAGTAAACTCTTTGATCAATGAGTCAGGAATTTCTGACACACGACCATCTTCATCGCGGTGACCATAATCTAAGCGCTGAATGCAACGACCACTCGGTGTGTAGTATTTGGCAATGGTCAGCTTGATGATGGAATTGTAAGAGATGTTCTTTGTGATTTGCACTAGACCTTTTCCAAAGCTATTTTGACCAATCAACACTGCGCGGTCATAATCTTGCAGTGTTCCTGAAACAATTTCAGATGCCGAAGCCGAGTTTTCGTCAATTAAAACCACCATTGGAATTTCAGTATCAAGTGGTTCTTTTAGTGCTTTGTAGCTACTGTAATGTTCTTTTACCTTGCCTTTAGTCTCTACCACTGGCGAACCCTTTGGCACGAAGAAGTTTACAATGTTCACACTTTCGTCAAGCAATCCACCGCCATTTCCACGCAAGTCTAAAATCACGTTTTCCATGCCTTGTTCTTGCAGTTTTTGATACGCTTCTTTCACGCTGCGGCTAGCGGTTTCGGTAAAGCTTCTTAGGCTGATATAGCCCGTTTTATCGTCAACCATGCCGTAATAAGGAACATCGCCAATCTTGATTTTTTCGCGCGTTACCGTCACTTCAAATTCTTCATTGATCAATGGTCTGCCTATGCGCACTTGAATATCCGTTCCTGCTTGCCCTTTTAGCATTTCGCTTAGCTGTTCGGTGTTTTTACCTTCGGTGGTAATTCCGTTCACTGCTTCTATCACATCACCTGCCTTCAAACCTGCTTTGTCGGCTGGGCTGTCTTTATATGGTTCGGTAATGATGATTTTTCCGTCTTGGGTTCCGATCAGCGCGCCAATACCACCATATTCTTGCGTGGTCATGATGCGATAATCTTCTATTTGCGATTCGGGAATGTAACTGGTGTAAGGATCTAGCGATCTCAACATTGCATCAATACCCGTTTTGACCAAACTGCCTGGATTTGTTTCTTCCACATAATTGACATTGATTTCTCGGTAAACCGAAGAAAAAATGTCTAAGTTTTTTGAGATTTCGAAATAGCTTTCGATAAACCCAAATGAGCTAATGGCCAATGTGCCAAGGCTGCCAATTACAATGGTTTTTTTAAGTCTATTATTCAATTTCATACTAATGAATTGTGCTTGAATTTATGGTACAGGGTCATAACCGCTTCCTCCAAATGGATGACAACTTCCGATGCGCTTTACGGTGAGCCATCCGCCTTTTAACGGGCCATGTTTTTTGATGGCTTGCACTCCATATTCGCTGCAAGTTGGGTTGTATCTGCATGTGGCTGGAAAATAAGGTGAAATCGCACCTTGGTAAAAACGAATAAATCCGATAAAAATTTTAGCCAGCATTACGCAGTTTTCCTTCTATTTCTTGTAAAAGTAAGAGGATTTTATCCTGCAACACTTCATAAGATGTGTTATCGGTTTTTACAGTAACAAATAGAACAGCAATTTGCTTGTTTTGCTCTTGAAGCAATTGTAGTAATGGCGCTTTTTGCAAGCGATAGGCTTCGCGCATTTTTCGCTTAAGC
>CAZWXC010000449.1:0-3239 GCA_964637935.1 uncultured Flavobacteriales bacterium
AAACCGCAAGCGCTTCATCGTTTTTATTTTGATTGTAATAGGTTTGGCCAATACTAACCATGGCTTTTCGCACATAGCTACTTCCAGGATATTCGTCAATAACTTTTTGCATCAACTCAATCGACTTGTCTAAATTTTCTACTTGGGGCAATTCATAGGTTTTACCCAATTCGTAGTAAGCAGCACTTATGTAGCTAGAATTATCTGAATACTCATCGATGAGCTTGTTCATTTTCAAAATCTTACCATTATAATCTTTCATCAAGCCAGCAGTTAAACCAGATTGAAACAATGCATAGTCGCGTGAGGCCTTACCTACCGTAATAGCTTGGTTATAATAATCGTTTGCTGCGCTGTAATCATTCAGCATGAAGTAGCTATCGCCAATTCTTAGGTTGGCATCGGCCAATTTTGTCGCGTCTTTTTCTTGGCGATAAGCCGTGTATCTTCTGAACCAACCTGGAGCTTCTTTAAAGCGCTCTTGCTGGAAATATGCATAGCCAATATTGTAATTGGCCAAGTTGAAATAAGGAGTAAGCACTGCACCGGGGCTGTAGATGAATGCTTCGTAAGCTTTTACTGCATTTGCAAATTCAGCTCGGTTGTAATAACTCTCAGCTTTCCAATAAAGTGCTTTTGCAGTAAGCGTGCTGCTTTGATCGTATTTTAAAGCTCTATCGAAATAGGTTATTGCCTCGGCAAACAAACGATCTTGAAACAATGAAACACCTTTGTTAAAAGCTATTCGCTGGTAAGCATCTTTTAATCTGATGTCTGGCTTTTCGTATTCATCAATAGATGAAAGCGCCATGTCATAGTTCTTAGATGTAAGATAAATGTGCACCAAATAATCAAAGCTTTGCTGCGTGCGCTCTGTGTTTGGATATGTTTTTATGTATTCTTTAAACGCTGAAATAGCTCCATCATAAGGGTCGTAGCTCAACTCAAAGCTTAGAAGCGCATACTTAAACAATGCATCTTCTTTTAGTTTTTGGTCATAATCCATTTTCGAAGCTGCGCGGTATGCATTTCTGGCATATGATTTTTTGTTTGAACGCAAGTAAGATTCACCTAAGTGATACAATGAATTTTGACCTAGAGAATCTTCGGTATAGCTGATTTTGGAGAATTGCTCCGCAGCTTTTTCAAATTGATTGCTTCTGAAATATGCGTATCCTAAGGCGTAGTAATCTTCAGGCTTTTTGCTGTATGGCGAAAGCATGTATCGCTCTAGAAATGGTGTAGCTTCAGCAAACTCACCTTCGCTGTAAAGCGCTTCACCAATCAATCTTGAGATTTCGTCTCTGCGCTTGATGTCTTGATTTTCTAACAGTGGAGTTCCATAACCAATCAATTCGTCAAACTGCTGTTGGTAGTGGTAAATCTGCACGATGTAGTAAGGCACTACTTCACCAAACTGCGGATGTCCTTCTAAGCTTTGAAATTGCTTTAATGCCGAAGCATATTTCTTAGTTTCAAAATTTACATGGCCTAAATAGTAAACCCCAGGCGCAAAATAAACACTGGTTTGATCTTTCATTTGGTAGAACAAATCAGCAGCTTCGCTCAATTGTTCTTCTTGAAAATAACTGTAACCTTTCTTAAAAAGATACTCGCTGCGCTTTGGTTCATCTAAGTCTTTCGCGTCAAGCTCATCATAATATTGAATCGCGTCTTTGTAATCTTTTTTCCGGTAGTTATAATTCCCCAATGAAAACCACGCATCACTCACTCTCGGGCTTGTTGAATAGTTTCGGATAAACTCTTTCAGCAAGTATTCGGCATCTTTATGAAAAAGCTCAAGCGCGCACTGTGCCACATAAAAGTGAGCGTTTGCGCTAATCTCAGAGTTCGGATTATCTACCGTTTTTATGGCTTGCTCAAATTGCTCTTTGGCAGCGCCATATTTTTGCTTTTCGAGCAAATCAAGACCTTTGTTGTAGGCTACCAAATCGTTTTCAAACGACATGGTCATTTGCGCACTAAGAAAAGTCGGAATTGCAATGAAGCAAGCTGTAATAAATGAAGCTATTCGCACGTAATTAAACAGTTTTAGGAATGTGCTAATGTAACCTGACCTAAAAGGCCACTGAACATCAATCGGGTTAATTTTCAACCCGTTTGTGTTGAAGGAACGCAGATGCTCCTATTTACATTTCAAGAATAGCTCAGATTTAGATAAAAAGGCCCGAATGTGCGATAAGCGATCTTAAGCTTTATTTCGAATTTCCTGAAAATATGCTTTCAAAATTTCAGGACTTGAAACTCTTGGAGTAAACACTTCTAACACCATGGGTGCGTTGGCATCAGGTGAAATTAATTGCTGCATGGCTACCTCTAATTCATCAAGCGATTGTGCGCTTAAGTATTGAATTTCATGGTATTCCACTAGTTTCTTAATCGAACGTTCATCTACCTTTTCGATAAACGTTTCGCTGGTTTCATATTTCTTGGGTCCTTCAATGATTCTGAAAATATTACCTCCATTATTGTTAATGACAATCACTCTCAAATTTGACGGCAAAGCATTCATTCCGAGCGCGTTACTATCATACCTAAACGCATGGTCGCCACTTATGTGAATCACTAAATCTTGACTTGCGATGGCTGCACCAACGGCCGTGCTCACACAACCTTCAATACCACTCACACCACGGTTTCCAAAATATTTTACCGATCTGATTTGGTTGAATAATTGAATATAACGAACCACGCTACTATTGCCCATCTGAATTTGAGCATCATCAGGAATGTAATCCATCAAAAGCTCAAAAACTTTCAAATCTGAATATTCGGTCTTCGCTAAAAAATCTAAGTGAACTTGCTCTGATTTAAAGAATTGCTGTTTCCATTTTGTACCAAAATCGAATGTGCCTTCGGGTTTATCTGTTCTCAAAATGCGAAACAGCTCGCTTGGTTCCACTTCAATAATCTGAGTCAACGACTGGAAAGTATCCATCACTTCAGCACCAATGTGCCAATGATCTTGAATTTTGTTTTTATGCTTTCGCAAAAATGATTTCAGCTTCTTGCTAATTAGATTTCCGCCTATGGTGATTAAAAGTTGAGGCGCAAAATTGACTTCATTTTCTTTTCCTAAAAAGCCATCAATAGTGCGATCAATACAACTCACAAAACCAAATTGGTAGAGGTTAGCAGTAGATTCGGTAACAACCGCCACCCGGTGATCATCCATTAAAAATCGCAATTGATCTTCGAGACCAGGATGATGCGCTATT
>CAZWXC010000450.1:0-1215 GCA_964637935.1 uncultured Flavobacteriales bacterium
GTGCGCAATGGCATCAAATATCGATTAACTGCACTTTCTATAAAAGAAGAGCCAGTTGATGATACTTACTTTATTATTCCGAATGATGTTGTAAGGATTCACGTAAGTGAACTTCAAAAAATCCTAGAGTAAGCAAACAAACGTATCTGTTTGCAGTTTAAACAAAGCAAGTCATGAAAAACATCGCAATCATATTCACCATGTTGATAACTGCCACAGCGTGTGGACAGACAAAACAACAATTTCAAGAGAATAGCAAAATGAAAAATGTATACCAAGAAGGAGAGAAAGTGCCATACGAAATGCAACTTTCTGAGGAAGAATGGAAAAATAAGTTGACTCCAGAAGAGTATGAGGTGCTAAGAAGAAAAGGCACGGAGCGAGCTTTTACAGGCAAGTATTGGGACAACAAAAAAGAAGGAACGTATTACAGCGCAGCAAGTGGCCAAGCGCTATTTAGCTCTGAAACGAAATTTGAAAGTGGCACAGGTTGGCCTTCGTTTTATGCACCAGTTTCTGATGATGCCATCACTTATATCGAGGATAATAAGTTCGGTATGAAGCGAGTAGAGGTAGTGGATAGCAAAAGTGGAAGCCATTTAGGACACGTTTTTGACGATGGCCCTGAACCAACTGGAATGCGCTATTGTTTAAACTCTGTTTCGCTGATTTTTGTGCAAAAAGGCGAAGATCCAGCGGATTACGATGTGCCTGGCTATTCTAAGAAATAATGATCTCAAGGTGTTAGGTACGTTCAACGTGCTTAACCGAAGAACCTCAACATTATGTTGAGGTTTTTTTATGGCTCAATTTCACTGTCTTTGTCATAAATGGTGCGGTCTTTCAATTTTCTAAAAGAAGGCAAGGTGTCTATGGGTATAAGCGTATTTCCATCTACTAAGAAGTGCTGCGAGGCAATGTTTGTGAGCACATTAAAGTCTTGCCGAGTAACGGTGATTGTCAACGTATCATGATCATTAAAGTCACCTTCCCAAAAACCTAAATATTTGGTGTCAACACCATTTAAATCTAACATTTCCACGAAAGTGGAATCTTGAAAAAGGGCTATTTGTCTTGTATTTCCGTCACTGTCTAGAGTAAATTGTCGAACGGGTTTGTTGCAAGCAAAAAGAAAAAGTGTGGCCATAAAGGCGAACGTTTTGAGTAATATTTTCATGAGATACATCTTAAATTGGAAGGCTGTCAAGTGATTTT
>CAZWXC010000450.1:1225-3232 GCA_964637935.1 uncultured Flavobacteriales bacterium
TTTAAGGTTGACCAGTTTTCTTTTGTTGGGCCTGAAATTTTTCATCTCGTTTTCAAGTTGGTCAAATTGTTCTGGAAGATAACATTCGTCAAGATTTCCATTTTTGAGAACATAGATGATATCGCAGGTTTCTTTTAGTGTAGAAAAGATGTGTGATGAAATAAGCACAGCGTTTTTCGCGGCTTTTAATCGATGAATTATTTCAGTCACAAGCATGCTGCTTTGAATATCTATGCCATTGTAAGGTTCATCTAATATAAATGCCTTATTCTGCTGAAAAAGAATGCCTTGCAGCGCAAGTTTCTTCTTCATTCCTGTGGAATAAGTACTTGCATATTGATCGAGCGGAAGTTCGAAGAAATTCTTTTGGTCGAAATCTGGAGCAATCAAATCACGCGCATTGCAAAGGAGTTGCAAGTATTCACGCCCAGTTATTTTATTTAGAAAATAAGGGTCAGTGTTTAAAAAACCGAGGTGGTTTTTCAAAGGCTTTACATCCGATTCGATGCTCCCATTGTAGTTTTCAATTCCAGCAATACAATGAAATAAGGTAGATTTTCCTGCGCCATTTTCGCCTACAATTCCAATGCATACGCCTTCTTCAATAGATAAATTCAGGTTTTGTAAAACCAATTTAGAGCCGAAGCTTTTGCTTAAATTTTTGATCTGGATCATCATAATAAAGAAGCGAGTTGCTGACGCGATTTTTTCAAGAAATAGTAAAATGAAAAGGGCATAAGAAGCGGTATAAACATGCTTATTCCTACAAAAATTCCGTCTATCACACTGATTTGATTTGGGTAGTTTGCATACTTGGCAATGACGGTAATACTGAGATAAACAGCGCTCAACAATAGTATCGCCAAGCCAATATACCAGTGCGCTGGAAAAAGTAAAACGCAGATTATAGTTATTGGCATAAACAGTATTAAGTGTTGAAATACAGCTGTTTTTACCTTGTTCGATAAGAATTGCTTTGCATTGGTTGAGTGAATCCAAATCCAAAAAGTTGGCTCAAGTAATTGATAAAACAATAAGCTAGACAAAGATGTGAGGGCAAGTGCCACAAATGCCAAATTTGGATTCGAAACTCTATAACCAATCAAAAGCAAAGCGATGCAAATAGGGTAGAAGGCGTAAAAAGTTCTAAAGCCAATTATGAATTCAAATGGTTTTTTGTGAAATGGTGTAGGCAGTCTAAAATGAAATAATCGCCTTTGCTTGTGGAAAACGAGAAGAATAGTCAGAATAAAAGCTATAGCTAAGTAGAGCCAATTTGCATGCAATGCCAAAACGATGAAAAAGGGCAAAAAGACAAGCAGGTTTTCAATCAACCTAATCTTTAGAAAAAGGCTTGATTTATAATGAAGTTTCAAGAACTCAATTCTTTTTGAATTTGAGATTTTCAGTTGCCACGAAAAGCAAAGAGTAATAAGTATGATTCCAGCATAATCAGTTCTATAGTAGATTGCCATGCTAAGCGTAAAGAATAGAATTGGTGCACCGACTAAAGCAATGGAAAGCGGTATTCCAAATTCAATAATTTGCCTTTGTATAAGCTTCCATTGCAACGATAAATAATGACCAATTGGATTCATCTAGTTCAAAACAACAGCTTACCTTTTAATTGAGAAAAAGAATATTAAGAAAGGCTATAAAGAACGAAAGACCGATAAAAATTGATTTTCATCGGTCTTTCAATATGTTCTAAAATGAGATTATTTCTGCTTTCTAGCGATTGCTCGTTTTGCGGCAGCAATAATATCTGGCACATCAAGGCCATACTTTTTAAGCAATTGATCGGGTGTTCCGCTTTCGCCAAAAGTGTCGTTTACAGCAACAAATTCTTGTGGCGCAGGATGTTGAGTTACCAGAGTTTGCGCAACTACTTCGCCCAAACCTCCAAAACGATTGTGTTCTTCGGCAGTAACAACGCAACCAGTTTTGGCTACAGATCTTAAAATAGCTTCTTCATCCAATGGCTTTATAGTGTGCATGTTTAGCAAG
>CAZWXC010000451.1:0-3225 GCA_964637935.1 uncultured Flavobacteriales bacterium
AGAATCAGACCAATATTGATAGCCATCACTTGGAAAACCTAAAGGCGCATCAGTATAAAAAACAAGTGGTCTATCAACAAAAATTGGAAACATGATTCTGTCCTGCCATGGTTTTGAATTTTGCATTATTTACTGCACCGTTAATAAACAAGTAATAGAAATCGGTAAAACATGTTCTGATGGTTCCCCATACCATTCTGCAGTTTTGATGCGGCTGAGAATGATATCAGTCACCCCATAACGCATTCTTTTGATTTCCAAGTTTAGTGATCGCAAATTCTGCCTGATAATCAGGTTTGATCTTTTTGGCCCACCTGTCCATCACTTGTAGGCATATTCGCTGGTTTCAATGATAAACATTAATCGAGCCTCGTTTCAACATAACAATCAAGAGCCAAATCGGTTTCGGTCATCAGGAAACGAACCATTTCGGTAACATAAGCGTCCTTGTGCCAAATGGATTGCGTATATTTTGCCGCACCATCCGGGCACATCCGCCATCCACCATTCCATGACGGAGCACCATAGGGAGAATATCCGGTCAAACGGTTCAAATCCTCGCCTTCGGCTTGATTGAGTCTTTTGAAAGAATTAATCAATTTGCGTTGGCCCGGAGGAAACACCACATAGCCAAACCCACATGGTCCTTCATCCTTGCCTTCAAATTGTTTACATGCCTGATCTGCTGCGGCTCTTGCAGTTGCAATAATAGTCTTGACCTTGGCATCGAATTGATCTGTTGCTCGTGACATATCTTTCTCCCTAATATGCTCTTTATAACAGCTTTATTTCAATATGTCAACTACTTATTCACAAGTTTTTTTGATATACCATACAGATTTGTCATCTCCTGTGAATTTGGCAAAGCGGGTATTTTTCCATTTGTTTACAGTACCATCTATATCAATGATGACATCGTATTCTTCTGCATGTTCGAACAGGATTTCACACTCTTCAAGCAATACTAATTTCATCACATCATCAAACACCTTTTCAGAAATAACATCAACTTCGCCATAGTACCATTCGTCATTGGCCTTTTTTCCAACTGTTTTCAATTTCTTCCAGAATACCAATTCATCAATTGTTTCACTGTTTGCCGTTGCAGAAAGCATGTCTTCCAGTTCATCAATGCGACTCATGACTTCTTCTGATGTATAACGAGTATTCATGTTGGTTCTCCGTGATCTGTATTGCATTTACAACTTATTGACTTCTTCGCCAAGGGCATCTCTTGTGGCACCCCATGTGGCATTACTTGTGGCATTACTTGTGGCATTACTTGTGGCATTACTTGTGGCATATTCTGTAGTCGCTCTTGTAGTCATGGCGATAGAACTTCGTTTACAAGAGCATGCAATATAGCATCATCGCTTACAGACTCAATTGTTTTAACATCATCAAGGGATACAGCATCATATACGAGTGTCAATGACGAATCATAATGCAGAGTATTCCATCTGGGCTCCATCGTGGTAATAGTACGTCTCATGCTATCACACTGTTTTATGATCTTTGTCATCATTACCAATGGTAATGTCATAATAGAAAGCAACATTGAAATAATCAGATTGCATATCTGATTTATCATAATGATCACCCACCACGCGGATGATTTCATCAATGCGTTTCAGAAAAGCAGTTGCCGGTTGGCCAATTTGTTCAACATATTGATCAATGTGAAATTCGTTGATAGTGTTGAACTTTAAATTGGAGAAATCGAATGGTGACCGCATTATAGATACCGCTACAGCCAATCCTCTGTCCCGGCGACGAACCGAAAATTTGCAATTCGGGAATTCCTCCTTCAAGGCATTTCTGATTTTTGCAACGGTTTCTGTTGTAATGTAAGCCATTTCTTTCTCCTATGATATTCTATCATTACACGAAAATTTTATATTTGTCAACTTTTTCCGACAATAACGAGGATAAACTATAAATACAATAAACCAACTTAGGAAATCAACATGGCTGACCCAATTCGTTCCAAACTTAATTCAATTTTGACTGAAACTGAAATTCTATCCGAACGCTTGGATATTCAAAAAACAATTGAAAAACAAGGTGCTAATATTCAACGACGCATGAAGGAAGATGATTCTATCCGAAATAATGAAACTGTTGAGGATTTTGTCACTGAAGTGATGAAAGTTGATCCTACACCTAACCAGAAATATGGTCTATGGATTATCAACATGTATCTTTCCGGTGCAATCAAGCGTTTCGAAGACTTGCCGCGTGTAACTGAACCATTGATGGTTTTTCACAAGTTCAAGCAACGTATGCAGATCAAGGATATTAATCAAATCAAAACATTGAATCAATTGTATGACTTGACTGAACCATTTGAAGATCAGAAATCAAATAAAGAAGTCAAAAGGGGTTATAGAGATGAATTGATTACCAAGGGCGAAGCAGAAATTTTGTTGAACAATAACAAATGGAGAGTTATTGTTCCTAAAACTGAAGCTGCATCGTGCGAATTTGGTAAAAACACAAAATGGTGCACAGCAGCAAATAGAAACAACCAATTTAACTCATATAACAATAATGGCAAAAAAATATACATCATCGAAGACAAACCAAATAATAGAAGATACCAGTTTTCGTTTGATGATGAACAATTCACGGACGAACGGGATAATCCTATCAATCTTTATGATTTTTTTAATCAGAACAAAGATGTTTTAAACAGTGTCAAGGATTTCAACGAACAGTTCAAATTCTATAAGCACGATGATGGACAAGATGGATACATGCTTAAAATCCCTGTGAAAAACTAGATTTCAATTCTAGGTTGATGATATGTTGTAAACCTTCATTATCCGGTATAAATCCATATCTGCCACATATTCCATGGCAGATATGTCCAGTTGTTTCTCATACATCTTGTCCATTGAACCAATACTGGTGATTTCAAACAGATCAGAAAGTTTCATCAATCTATTTGCGATTTATATTCAGCCTCTAATTCGATATCAGGGGCAATCAGTGCTTCATCAGGAACATCAAGGTCAGCATCCAGTATGAGAGAACGGAAATGAGCATTGCTCATATTCACACGCACTCTGACAGCAATTTCATCCCGTGCCAACTCTGGCTGGGTTTTGGTCATTCGGCGAACACCTTCTTGACCAACAATCAAATAAACAGGTTTCATTTACTTTTCCTTATTATGTTTTTACATTCGATACAATCTGGAATCCGTTTTTAACTACCCATAGG
>CAZWXC010000452.1:0-3222 GCA_964637935.1 uncultured Flavobacteriales bacterium
TCCTCCTACGTTTTTCACTTTATAACCTTTGCTGTTTAGGAATTGCGAAACTTTTTCCCGCTGATCACCTTGAATAATAATCTCTCCATCTTTTACAGATCCGCCTGTGCCGCAATGGCCTTTTAGTTTTTTTCCTAAGTCGTTTAAGTCTTCTTCAGTTCCAATAAACCCACGAACGATAACCACCGCTTTACCACCGCGACCTTTGGTTTCTCTATGAAGCTTGAGTTGCTGCTCATTTGGCGCCAACGTTTCTTGGCTTTCGTTTTCGCTTTCTGGATTAAAATTCGGATTGGTAGAGTAAACCATTCCGCCTCGGTTATTCTTGCTACTCATTATTTTGGAACAATTACTTTCAACGATTTTGGATCGACTTCGAAAGTAAAAGTATTTGCTGTTTCAATTGTTTCTCCATCAATTTGAAATGGTGCTAAACCTATATTTTTCAAGGTAAAACGCTTATTCTTCAGCACTTTAACATGTCTCGATTTGTCAATGCTTTTTAGAAATAACCTAGATGCTAGTTCTGGAAAGGCAATTTGTGGAAACTTGCCGATCACAATGCACTCTAAAAGACCATCATCATCTTTACCTTTAGGATTGATGTATGCGTTGTTTCCAAATTGAGAAGTATTAGCAATCACAACCGTGTAAGCTTCTGAAATTGGAAGTTGAGAATCCACTATTTCAAAAGGAGTGGGAGTATAGTTGCTAAAAGCATCTATTGTAAGCTTCATATAGTTGTTGAAACCGCGCTCAGTAGAATTCGCAAAAACGCTTGCAACATGCGCATCTATGCCAATTCCACAAAAACCAATAGCTCGGTTTTCATTGGCTTTAATAGTATCGATGTGTTTAAAATTTCCACTGAGCATTTGTTGAGTAGCCGTTTTTACATCATTCGAAATACCGAGATGTCTGCTAACTCCATTTCCACTTCCTGTTGGTACAATGCCCAATGCTACATTGGTATGAATAAGCTCTAATCCAATTTCGTGCACGCTGCCATCACCGCCCACCGCAATTACAGCACTGTAACCGTTGAATGCAGCGTTTTTTGCTAATGAAACTGAGTGCTCACCGCTTTCAGAAACTACCACCTCAACAGATTGCTGATGCTTTACTGTTTTGATGTATTCTAGAAAAGTTTGGGCTAAACCTGTTCCAGATTTTGGATTTACAATAAAAAGAAAAGGACCTTGTAAAAGGTCCTTTTCTGATTTTTCGTTTGAGAGCATTTTTAGTTTATTGTGTCAATTCAGCTTCAATAAAACAAGTGTATTCTTGGCCGTTAGTCATCTTAACCGTGTAGTCAATATTCAACATACTTGTTGCAGAATCTAACTGAGTTATAGTTCCATTACCTGAAATTGTTTTTCCGTTTCCATCAGGTTGTTGAGAAGCAATTCTGAAGTTTTTTGTGTTCGGGGTAGGTGTAGCTGTGATTTTACTGAAAAATCCGTTAGTAGAAAACTGGTTGAAATTAAACACGAAAGAGATGTTCATTCTAGCTGGATTTAAAATATCCTCTTCAATTTTCATTTGGTAACCAGTAAAAGTATCTAGTAGTGCACATCCTTCAGTGACATTGTATGTACCGAGAAATTTAGTTCTAGCAGCAACGGAGCAATCAGCTAATTCGTAGCCTTCAGTACAGTTGCAAATGCCTTCTTCACATTCACCAAATACACATACAACTTCGTCTAATTCACAAAAATCTTTCAATTCGCAGTTGTCGCCATAGTAGCCCTTCAGGCAATCGCATGTTCCGTCATTACAGGTTCCACCATTTTGGCAATCAACGCCAGAGCAAGCACAAGAGGCCATCATTAACATTAAACCAGTAGAAACAAAGAGTAGATTAAGGTATTTTCTCATAATTGTCAATCCTATTTTTAAAGGTGCGTAAATATAGAAAAAAGCCTATCTCAACACCTTCGAACATAAAATTGACGAGAAAAGCCATAGAATAGACGAAAAAGAATCATTAGGCCCTTTTAACATGTTGCTAAATATGGTTTACTTTGCTTACAAATTATAATTTCCATCAAAATGAAAAAAGTAACTAAAATGGCTGCATTGTTCATAGTATCTGCAATGGTACTAGTAGCATGTGGTGGCGAAACTAAAGAGCAAACAGAAGAAGTACAGACAGAAGTTTCAACTGCAATTGAAGAAACCAAAGAAGAAGTAAAAGAAGTAGCTGAAGAAGTTAAAGAAGAGACTCAAGAGGCTGCCACTAAAGTGGAAGAAAAAGTAGAAGAGGTAAAGGAAGAAGTGAAGTCAGGTAGCTTGAAAGATAAAATGGGAGCTAATGATGAAGGTGGTTCTAAATTAAAAGACAAAATGACTACTACTGATTCTCAAACTGGAGAAGCAACTTCTGGTGGTAAGCTAAAAGATAAGATGAAGAAATAATTTTCATCAAAATCAAACAATAAAAAAGGGGGCCTATTGGCCCCCTTTTTTATTCAAATAAGTATTGAATTATTGTTTTGTACCTGTAGCAGTGTAAATACAAGTCTCTGGATATGAAGGATCATACTCGTTGATTGTAAAGCTTAAATTAGAACCAGTTACATTTCCAGTACCAGTGTAAGTGTAACCATCTACAGTTTGGCTAGCAATAGTAAAAGTGCTTCCGTCTTCATTAACATCTGCAACTAATACAGAACCAATGTTGATTAATACTTTAGTTACTGCAGCTGATGAATTTGTGATAGCAACAGAGAAATCTGTAATATTACCAGAACCAGTTGAGTCACAAGCAATACCAATAGTTGTATTGTATGAACCAATAAACTTAGCACGCATTTCAGTTGCACACAATTCGCCTTCATAACCTGTAGCGCATTCACACACACCTTCAACACAAGTTCCAGCGTTTTCACAAACAACGTCTTTACACTCGTCAGTACAAGAAGAAAGACCAAAAGTCAATGCTCCAATTAGAGCAACAAAAAGTAGGTTTAATTTTTTCATAGATGTTAAATTTAATTTGCGCAAAAGTAATCGAAAGTTTATGTAAAAAAAGAGGCGGAACTTTTTTCGTTAGTCCGCCTCTGTTAGTTATTTAGTAAAGTTTCATTCTGCAGATATCTGCACCGTTTGAGATAGTTACCTTATAGTCTATGGTAATGGTATCGCCAGTGGCATTGAATGAACCAGTACCATTTATTTTTTGACCATTATCGCCATAATCTTGCTCTTCAATTACAAATT
>CAZWXC010000453.1:0-3214 GCA_964637935.1 uncultured Flavobacteriales bacterium
AAAAGATGGTTTAAAACCAGGTGATGAATTTGAAGTTGGAATAACGACCAACACATTCATAGCAACAGACCTGAGTGGTAACCGAAGCACTTGTGGTTTCGAAATAGAGAGATACCCGCTACCTACTGTTTCGGTTATGACTGACACAACTGTGTACTATGCAGAAAACTTGAATATGGTTTTCCGAGACTCATTGGCCGTTAGCTACCATTGGACACCGAGTGATTTCTTAAGCGATGCAAATGCCAAGAATCCTATTTGCTCACCTACCGAAAACACGCTCTACACGCTAGAAGTAGAAAGTGAACATGGCTGTGTGACAAGGGATGAAGTTTATGTGACTGTGCTAAATGAGATCAAGGTCGCGCAGGCTTTCTCGCCCAATGGCGATGGTCAAAACGACTTTTTCGATATTTATGGAATAGATCTTTACCCAGATTGTAAAGTGACAATTATAACGCGATTTGGCACAAAAATATTCAGCACAAATGGCTATGATGACCCATGGGATGGCACCTTTGAAAACGAAGTTCTACCAGTTGCTTCTTATTTCTATTTGATAGAACTAAGTCCCAACCAAAAGCCACTGACAGGATCCATTTCAATTATTCGATAATCTATTCATGTTTATCTGAATTTAACGTAATCAATACTAACTTTTTGAGCGCATTTCTTTTCGGAAAATTAAGTTCAATAGAGTCGCTATGAAAAATAGTATTCAATAAAAAAGAGTCCTTTTTCGGGGCTTTTTTTTTTGCCATTTAGATGAAAATTCCCATCGATAAAATTTCAGTTTACGATGAAATTCAAGTTGGATTTCGAATTTGAATCCTAGAAGAAATTTAAACAAAAACAGATTTCAATTCCTACTAAAAGTGTCTCAAATCAGGCATATAACAAAGTGCGATAAGACGTAGTAACAAATTGATAATCAAATAGGTAAAACACCTACACTAAGCATTATACCCAATTTTCAATCATAAAGTATTGATTCATAATGCGCTAAATTTTCAACGCTTGCTTGTTGCCAACTTACGAAATGAACGGACGTAACAAGCCCACAATATAGACTGCGGTTTAGCTCCCAAAGTCAAACTAAAATCGATTTACAAACAAGAGAAAAGCGAAGCCATGAAATTGATATGTCAACAGAAATTTTAGAGAACGAATATGATGATAATCACCATTCGAAATTCCAACCGACATCTAAAACCACCCATACCATTTCCAATAAAAATGATGCACCCATTCATCCATCAACTTGCCAAAGCTCCCACTTTCAAGAGTTGTCAATACAACATTATTGTTCAATTAACACCATTGCATGAATGTGACGATTCAAATGCAATTGTAACATCCTATTCGGTACGCACCACCGATTTTGAATTAACAGCAAAGCACATCTCACCTATTCAGTCCATTTCATTATTCACCCCAAATAAGTACCCAGTATGTTAACTAAATCATCGCGCCATAGAAAAAATCTATCAAGATTTTCAGTTAAGCTGATTTCACTTATCCTGTTATTCGGCAGCGAAATTGCTCAAGCTCAGAATTATTACAATTTTTCATCGTGTACTAACGGTGGTGTTACTAAACATACCTACTCTTACGCACTAGACCCGCAAGGATTTGAAACAAATAATGATGGTTGGACCCAAAACGGCACCACTACGCCTGCTGCCCGATACAACGGAGGTTTAGCACTTGGCGAGAATTACTTTTTAGGAAGATTCAGTAGTGGTGATTACATCCAAAAGACGTTCGCACTAAACCAAAAATCACATCGTATCTCATTCGATTTATACCGATTAGATTCTTGGGACGGTGAAAGCTTCCAAGTCTATGTTGGGAGTGGAACCACGCTTCTTTTTCAAAAAGCATTTGCATACAACCAAAGCACGTTTAATGAATCAGGAACAAGCGGTGGCTATAACTATAATATTTCGACCACTTATACTGGAATTAATGTGCCCTACACAGGTGCACCTTCCCAATCAACCTGGTATGACCAAGTAGTAAAAGTTTATATAGATGTGCCTGCAGGGGTAAATTCTCTTACGCTAAAACTTTCATCAACTCTTAACCAAGCTGCTACTGATGAATCTTGGGGTATAGACAATTTTGCAATTACCCAAACGCAGTTTGATGTGCCAGCTGGTGTGACAAGTGTAGACGTAATAACCGTTGGTGGTGGTGGCGGTGGCGGCACCGATGGCGGCAGCGGTGGTGGCGGTGGTGGCATCCGCTACGGTACCATCAACGTAGGTAGCATTTCCACCCTTACAGCTTATCCTGCTAGAGGCGGATATGGTGGTATTTGGTCAGTTAGAGGCGCATTAAGTGGTGATGCTTCTACTATTTATAATGGATCTACAAAATTATATGAGGCATTAGGCGGACAGCCTGGTGGTGGCTGGACCACTACCACAGGTGGTGCTGGTGGCACAGGTGGCTCAGGCGGCACAAACCTACAAGGCGCCACTGGTGGTGGCGGGCCAGGCACATGTCTTACAACTGGAAACCAAGGAAGCGCAGGTACTACAGGACCATCGCTTACCGTGGGTTGCACTGCGCAAAATCTTGCTGGAGGTGGTGGCGGAGGTCAAGGAGTAGATTCTCCAACAGCTTCACCATTTATTGGCGCAGCCGGAGGTTTAGGTGGAGGTGGCCAAGGTGCTAACTACAGACTCGCAGCAAATGGAACTACTAGCATTACGGGTTCTACTGCTGGTTTTAGAGGAACATCTGGCACCGGTGGTGGTGGCGGTGGTGGATCTGCTTGTGATGGTGGATCGGTAAACTTGGTTAACCAAAGAACCAATGGTGGTGATGGAGGATCGGGTGTGGTAATAATAACTTATGTGGCCTTCAATTCTTCCATTACTGCATCATCAAACGTCAGTTGTGTTGGCAATACTGATGGTTCTATAACGGTAACTGCCACAGGGGGAACTGCAAATTATAACTACGCTTGGTCAAACGGTGCAAGCACGGCAAACAGTGCTTCTGCAAGCAGTACTATTTCTGGATTAGCAGCAGGCACTTACACAGTTACTGTAACCGATGCTAATGGAAATACTACGGTAAGTTCGGCTACAATATCAGAAACTGCTTACAACTATGGGTGTTTTTCATCTGCGCTTTCTCTAAGCAATTGGACTCAAGAAGGTGTTTTAGGTAATGGAACATGGACACTTGCAAGTGGCAACCT
>CAZWXC010000454.1:0-3211 GCA_964637935.1 uncultured Flavobacteriales bacterium
AATATGTGGCTTTAGCATTACGCTAATTCCAGCATCATGGGCTGCATTTATCGCTATTGAAATGCCTTCAGTTGTTTCTCCTTCCCATTGCCAAGCTTGATCAAACTTCAGGTTAGGGTCAGAAACGCTACAAAATGAATATGGAGTAAGCGCCATCCAATTGGCAGCAGTTTCTTGCTTGGCGCGAATAATTTGCTCAGAAGTAATGGCACTTCGCTCGCCAGCCATGCTCAATCCATTTATTTTATGTTGCGCATTTACTATTAAACTGAACAAAACATAAAACAACATGACCGAGCCGCGTATCATAAATCGAGTAATCCTTCGGGAATATCCATTTGAATAAGCTGTTCAGCTTGATTGATGCCAAGCAGTAAAGCCTCAGTAAGCGGCACCATTACTTCCTTCTCGCCCACCATCACGATTAAAATATCTTGAGCAGGATTTTCAATCACTTCAACGATTTCGCCCACATCATCTCCTTCGGCATCAATGAGGAAATAACCTGTAAAATCAATGGTGTCGATTTCAGGAAGTAGCTCCGTTTCTTGAAAAATGCGAATTCCTCGCAATGGTTCAGCCATTTCAGAACTTTCAATGCCTTTCACTTTGATTTTGATGCGATCTATTTTAAGTAAATCAGCCGACTCCATCAAGTAAGGAACTTTTGTTCCGAACTGTTCTAGATAAACTGATTGAAAACCTTTTACAACTTGAAAATCTGTTTGTTCGAGTTTTACCACAAATTCGCCCTTGAGGCCATGAGGTTTAACAATTACACCAATATCTGTGAAATCCATGCGCGTGTTCTATAATGAGGTCTTTTACAAAAAAAGCCCTGCTACGAAATTATTCGAGCAGGGCTTTCAAAGCTTATTAAAAATAAAATCTTATTCTGCTTTTGGCTCTTCAGTTGAAGTTTCTTCAGCTGGTGCAGCTTCTTCCGTTGCAGGAGCTTCAGCAACTTCTTCAGCTGGTGCTTCTTCTACTACTTCAGGCTCAGGCTGACGAGCAGCTTCACGCGCAGCAGAAACAGCTTTTTCAGCTTCAAGACGCTTAGCGATATCTTCTTGAGCAGCTTTAGAAAGGCCAGATTTCTTAGCCTCTACTTTGTTTGCTTTATCCGCTGTCCAAGCATCAAATTTTGCTTTTGCTTGCTCTTCAGTTAAAGCACCTTTAGCAACACCTCTCATAAGGTGATCCATCATAAGCACTCCTTTGTAAGATAACAAAGCACGAGCTGTTTCTGATTGCTCAGCACCAGTTTGCACCCAATGCAAAGTACGCTCGAAGCTAATGTCGATGGTTGCTGGGTTAGTGTTTGGGTTGTAAGTTCCAAGTTTTTCGATGAAACGACCGTCTCTCTTGGCTTTACTGTCGGCTACTACAAGGTGAAATACTGGTTTACCTTTTTTACCGTGACGTTGAAGTCTAATTCTTGTTGACATATTGTTTAAATATTAATCTGTTTGTTACGAAAACAGGTTGATTAAAAGCGGGTGCAAATATCTACTTTTTATAAAGCGAAAATCTTTTTCATGCATTTATTTCTGTTTTAAAGGTTTATCAGCGTATGTCGAAATATCGAATTAATACTTATCGACAAAAACACATCCTTTAGCTATCAATTACGTCCGTAAGTCGCATTGAAACTATTAATAGCACATAGCACAATATTTTCACATGTTTTGTTTCAACCAATCATTGTTGAGAACCTTAATTGAACTTTGACCGAAAACCTATGACGACACGTTTACAAAAACTGATTTTCACCACCCTATTCTCCTCACTATTAGCATTCAACGGCTTTTCGCAATGTGGCACTACCATCACAAGCTTTCCGTATACAGAAGGTTTTGAAACTGGTTTTGGTGGATGGTTTGGAAATACGAGTACGGCCAACCCACCCACTAACGGAACTTGGGGTAGACGATCAGGCACCACAGTGTCAAACTTCACTGGTCCAACTTCTGCAAACGAAGGTTCCTTTTATTTCTACACAGAGGCATCAGGTGGGCTTGCAGCTGGAACCATTTTAAATTTATCTAGTCCTTGTTTTGCTATTCCTGCATCAACATTGCCAACGTTTAGTTTTGATTATCACATGTATGCGGACCCTGCAAACACGAATGCAACCGCAATGGGTTCTCTTGAGCTACAAGTGAATACAGATCCAAACGGAACTGGAACTTGGACCACAATATTCACATTAAGCGGAAATCAAGGAAATACTTGGCAATCTCAAAACGTAAGTCTTCTTAGCTACCAAGGTCAAACAATTCAATTGCGGTTTAAAGCAACTTTAGGTTCAGGTTCTTTCATTTATGCCGGAGATAGAGCAATAGATAACTTGAAACTAACTACTGGTATTGAATCTACATCAACATATTGCATGGGTGGCAGCGATGGCTCCGTGAGCACAAACACCACTGGACTCACCACTCCGATATCTTATGCATGGAGCAATGGAGCGACAACTTCTTCCATCAATGGGATATCGGCAGGAACATATACCGTTACCATTACCGATGGAACATCAACTATCTACATATTGAGCGAAAACGTGCTTGAAGGAACAGCCCAAATGGTGAATGGATTAAACTATTCAGAAAGCTTTGAGACCAACAATTTCGGAACATGGTTTAACGACACTATCAATGACCAATTTGATTGGACCGTTTTTTCTGGCGCGACCCCTACAGCAACTACTGGGCCTACTAGCGCCTCAGATGGAAATTTTTATGTCTACACCGAATCTTCAGGAATTGGCGCCTCTGAGCAAGCTATTTTAAATGGGCCCTGTATAAATTTAGATGGACTAATTGCGCCCTTTTTCGAATTTGACTACAGTATGCGTGTTCAAGGCGGAGGTGGAACCAACACTGATATGGGGCAACTTTATTTGACAGCCGATACGACTCCTAGCACACCACTGACTTGTGATACCATATGGTTCAGAAACGGAGCACAAGGAAATAATTGGTTAACCGATTCTGTTGATCTAAGCGCATACGCTGGCAATATAGTAGCGTTAAAATTCATTGGAGTGATTGCACCCACCGGAAGCATTACTCAATATGGTGATCGCGCTTTAGACAATTTCAAAATAAAGGATGCCATTGAAGTAACAGATGCGTGTAACGGAATTGGTAGCGGGGCAATAAGTTTAACTCCTGTATTCGGTGGTGGTCCTTATTCTTATGCATGGTCA
>CAZWXC010000455.1:0-3205 GCA_964637935.1 uncultured Flavobacteriales bacterium
ATTATTATCAAATAAATGCATCAACAGATGGTGTTTTATGGGATAAGGTTAGCACCGTGAAAGGCGCTGGAAACTCTGCTATTACTAGAAAATACCATTATATCGATCCAAATGCATTAACCACTTCACGCTACTATGAAGTGATTCAAGTAGATTTTGACGGCACGGCTAGTTTGGTAGGTCAAAAATACTTGAGCATTCATTCGGAAGAAATGGGTGTTTTGTTTCCGAATCCAACCGAAAACAGCTTTGAATTTCAGTTAAAAAACATTGATTACAAGTCTATTAAACTACTTTCTGCAACTGGCAGCTCGCTAAGCATCACATGGCTTAAACAAGAGCAAGATGCTTGTGCCGTAGATGTAAGCCAACTTGCTTCGGGCCAATATTTCTTATTGGTAAATGGGCAGCCCTTTGGGTTTGTGAAGCGATGAGGTTATTGAGCTTGTTTCTTTAAAGATTATTGGTGATCAAGACACTAAAAATAGGTTTTAGGGAAAAGCAATTTAGATCTGACTAAACCGGCCTTATTCCAGCTTTGATAAACATCTCTTGAATATCGCTTGCGATGGGAAACGGCTTTAAAGGCGGAACATTTGCGCCACCAGGATTTCCGACTGGAATTTTTCCAACAAAAGACTTTACGCCACCAACTAAGAGTCTGGGAATTTGTCCTAAGATTTCTTTTCCGCTTTTTATGCGAAAGCCGAATTGCAGCATTTTCCAATGCACAAAACTGTGCGCAAACGGATACCTCTGCCCTATGATATGCGCTCGCTCCAAATGGTTCCAAGCACTTGCAAGGTTTCCGGCAGTGCATGCAACGCTGTATTTTTCGAGCTCGGCTACATAATACGGAGCCAATGTTGCAGGAAGTGTAGTATTGAATTTCATACTCCTTTTTGATTAATAGGGAATCTTGATCCTTTCGCCTGTTTTGTTCAATATTTTGATGCGCTCAGGGCGACTATTGGTCACCTGCATGATCGGATAAAAGTGATTAATTGCAATCATAGTTGCGTCAATTTCTGCATCCTGCTCATTCACCTGTTTGCTCAGCCAATATGGAATAAACGCCCAATCCAAATTTTTTAAACTCAACAAATGATCGGGCGTTTCTTCATCACCCGAAATGTAGATGCGCTTTCCGTGCCATGTCATCAAATAAGAGTAATGCTTAAAGGAAAGACTATGCTCTGTTTCTATGGCTTGAATCGAAAAATCTTGGGTGCTATCACAAAATTGTTGCAGCTTTTTTAAGTTCCATTTGCCGTATTTGTGCCCTTGCTTTTTGCGCAAGGTTTTACGCATTTGTTTGCGTGAATAATGGTCGGGATGCTTATGCGTAAAAATGAAAATGGAGTTTTCGCGTATGCTATCCAATTCCGCTTTATCGTATTCCATGTAGTTGAAAAACCCTGATTTATAAGGAAAGTCAACGTAAATATTCAAATCGCCATCGGTAAGATGCATGCCGCAGTTCCCAATAAACTTGATATTGATTTCGCCCGTTTGACACACTGCTACACTTGACATAAGTATCAAGAGAAAGAAAACGATATGGAGTTTTAGAATAATAATTTTCATATGGATCTAGAATGCGAATCTACTTTGAAGATTTTTGCTGTCAATATTATCGTACTATTTAAGGTTTAATGATTCCATTTAATCATTGAACAAAAGACTGTAATTCTGATGGTAAAAATTGTTTCAAATTTGTGATTAGAGAACCAGCAGGATCGTTAAGATCTAGCACGAGATTTATTGTATGAGCATCTCCTAAAATTTTAGCCGAAACTTTTGCTGTTAATCTACTGTTTTTCAAGATGTCTACGGATTGATCCTCGAAGCTTACTTGGTCTATTAGTATCAAAGGATGGCTCAATAATTTGTTATTCAATTCGTTCCACCTATTTGCCTCATTTTCCAATATATCCACTCCTTTATTAAATTCTTTGTTAAGGAGATTGAGATCAGTTGTGTCTATATTTAAGTCTTTCAAAAGGCCATTTGAAAGCGAGTTGTGCAGCTCATTTACAACATTTCTAATAGATTTTGAAACTTCACCTCCTATTCTATGCACTTCATTCGTAACAGCTCTAATAGCACCATTCACAAAATTGGCTATATCATGCCTTCGCGGCTCATCTGCAGGAAGTCCCAATTCTCTTTTATATGCATAGTATTTTATGACATCACTTAGTTCCTGTTGAGTGTAACGTGGAGACCTACCCCAATCATGTGTTATTATTGCATGTTTTGACCAATAATCTATATGAGAAACTGGTGGAACACAATAATTAAACCCATCAGGATCATTACCGTTTGCTTTCCATCTGCTGTCCATGTCCTGAAGAAATGTTATCATTTCAAGATTCTTATTCATTTCATCACGCGACCCAATCAATTGATTTTTTCCTTTAACAGCAGCTTGGGCTTTATAATCAACTTGGCCTCTTATTCCAAAAGCCTCATAAACTTTTCTTATTTCATTATTAAGTCTGGCTATATCTACATGTCCTGATAATCTGAGGAGTTCAACACTTGAAAGATTATCGCTTTTGGCTGTAATTGAAAGGTCTGCATGAGGTAGACTGGCATTGCAATGGAAAAAGAAGCTATTGTGATGTAGCTTTAAAGTGTATCCGGTTTGAACTCCTAGGAGAGATGTATTTCCACCAATTTCAAATTGCTCTAATACTCCCGTTTCTTCATTATAAAAAACTTTTAAATGACTATTAGCTTCCAAACAGAATACATTAGGAATCAATTCTATAGCTCCCGTGGCGCTTCCGCTAAGCTCTAAAAGTGGGCCTACTTTAATCAAACTTAAATTAAACTGTCCACCGCTAAGCAAGCCAGCGTAAAATGACATGGTCGAACTCAACTTGAATGAACCAGCACTATCCAATAATAATTGGAAATCTCCACCTAAATAAATCTGATTGAGATGAAATTGTAACTGTCCTGAAAATTCAAGTTTATCTCCATTTAATACTCCTCTCACAGGTAACACTGCGTTTTGAGTTCCAGTGTAAAGGCGCGTAACCCCTGAAATAAGGAATAGATCTAAAGCACCTTCCAAGACAAAATGGGGTTGGTTATTTAATATGCCCGCTTCTATTGTAAGACTCATGCGCTTCTGACCCCAAAAATGAAATTCGCCTGTTCCTTTAAAAATTGCCGCATCCTGAGTTTTGAAATA